>NZ_JBSFNC010000107.1:0-31652 GCF_053586895.1 Amycolatopsis sp. NPDC003731
CATCCAGGGGTCCCAGGCGACCGGGCGGCGGGTCGCCGTGCACGTCTCGCCGAGCAGGATGCCGCGGCGGTCGCCGACCTCCGCGGTCGCCGTCGCCGTCGCGACGAAATTGCTGCTTCCCGCCACGCCATCGGCGGTCCACTGGCCGCCGTAGCAAGGCGCCGTGCCGGCGCACCGGCTGTCGTCGAGCCGGCGCAGAGTGATGGTGGCCGTATCCGGATCGGTCCAAGGATTGCCCTTGGCGAGCTTCTTGGAAAAGACGATCTGCCATTGCCCGGTCAGGTCGGGGGCAGGGGTGGAGGGGTCGTCCCGGACTGTCGCGCTGTCTGCGGAACCGCCGAGCGGTTCACCGGGGCCAGAGCCGGGTGGCGACGACGGCCGGGTGGCCGGATCGGGCGACGAAACGGCCGGAGGCGGCGCGGGCAGCGGCGAGTCCGCTGCGCTCGGCGAGGCCGCGGCTGCCGGTGGTGTACTCGTCTCCGGGGGAACACTCGGTGCCGCGAGGGCGGACAACGAGCTCGGCGCACTACTGGCCGAAACGGGCGGGCCGGCGGACGCGGGCAGCCCGAACAGCACTCCGGCCAGGAGCAGGATCCCGGCGACGGCCTTGCGCAGCACAACCGGGTGCTCCTGCACCAGCCTGAGCGCCGTGCCGTCGAGGATCGGAACCCGCAGGAGCACCTGGGTGACGGATTCCGTGCCTCGGCTAAGCAGCCCGGGTGCGCGGGTGACCAGGCCGTTACGCAGCGCGCCAGCCCGTTCGGCGAGCCGCCGGTGACCGTGCGCCCTGGCGGAGTCGATCAGGGCGGTGAGGAGCTCAGCCGCTTCCGCAACGCGCCCGCTGTCGGCCCGGCGCGCGGCCAGCGCGTAGGTGAAGTAGGCGATGTCGGTGCGGGAGCCCGTGTGCCAGGCCGCGCGGAGGCCAAGCTCAAGCACGTCGTCGCCGCGGTACCACCAAGGCGTCGGCAGGAGCTTCACCGACACGACACGCGCGAGCACCAGGGCGTCCCACGGCCGGTCGTGCGCCAGCAGCCGACCCAGGGTGCGTTCGAGGACGTCGAACTCGGCCGTGAGCTGGCCGGCATCGGCCGTCTCGTGGGCCCACGAGGAGACACGAGCGAACAGTGGCCACGGTGGATTGGCCGGGGTCACCACCTGCGGGACGAGCGGGCGCACCCGGTACCGGCCCGATTCGTCCTCGACCAGGCCCCCGTCGACGAGTTTGCGCAGGCCGGCGGTGGCCAGCAGCCCTGCTCCCCAGGAAGCATCGGGGAAGACCAGCAGTTCCTGCAACGTCGTCACGGCCGGCTCACCCAGCTTGGCGAGCACGCGGCAGACGATCATGGCATAGGCGTCGGGATCAGCAACGTCGGTCACGATTCCCTGCACACCGGCGGTCCGCAGCGCGGCGGCGAATTGCGTCAGCGTGCCGGGATTTCCGTCGCAGCTGTCGAAAATGCGTTCAGCCTGTTGTTTTCCGCTGCCGAAAGCGGCGCCCCGAGCTCGTTTTGCCACAGATCGACTGCGTCTGCGCGGCTCAGCCCGGCCAGTGGAAGGGACTTGACCAACCGGGCGGAATCGGTGCGCCGGGTGGCGATGACGAACACGCTGCCCGGCATGGCGTCGAGCAACTGCCGGATCTCTGCGGCCGGCCACTCGACGCCGTCCAGCACCACGAGGGCACGGACGCGGCCGAGCAGGCGCCGCGAAGCGGCCTGTTCGCCGTCGTAGCACTCCAGGGCCAGGTCGCGCAGCACGTCATCGGGTGTCATACCGGGAACGAGCACCCGCCGCAGCACTCCCTCGCAGCCGGGAACCGTGCTGGCGGACAGGGCCGCTTCACCGGTTGCGTATTGCAGAAACAGTGTCTTGCCGATGCCTGCTGGGCCGCTGACCAGCAGGTGCCGCCCAGCGGCGAGCTGCTCGCGCAGTTCCGCCAGCTCACGGTCACGACCCAGGCACGCGGCTCGCTGCGTCCACGGCAACGAGGACGGCAGGCTCTTCCGTCGGACGGTGCCGGTGGCCCGTCGGCGCGCGTCGACGGCCTCGAACAACCGTTCCAGCGTCGATTCGTCCAGCCCGGTCACCTGGTAAAGGTGACCGGCCTGGACCGTGATGCCGTTGTTGACGTTGACGAAATTCGAGATCTTTCCGAGCTCGGATGCGTCCGGGCCGCCGGACCCCGTGGACTCCACTGCGGATGCCCCTGTCCTATGAAACGAAAGGAGTAGATTAGCGCAATTCCCGGGCGGTCTCGCGCCGCCCCCGCGGTGTCAATCTTTTGTCCGGGAAACGTCGCGATCCGGCCGGGCGATGGCCGGGTTGCAGCATGGTGGGTCGGGGTGGACGCAAGGGGGGGAATTGCCGGTGGTCATGAGGTTCCACGTGCGACCGGAGGCTCATCAGGTAGCCGTCGGGCTGGTGGCGATCTGTTCCGGGCCGCCGTTGCGCCGCGGTAGCTGCAGGCACGGAGCGCTCGGCGGCACCGCCGTACTTCGCCACGATGCATCGCCTTCTCGTCGGTGTGCCTGAGCGACCACTCCCGGAGCCTCGGGTCCCCGCCGCCCGGAACTGACATGCTCCGCGGCGTAACCCTGCGGCGGATCGCCACGACTGTGTGGCAGAGACCGAGGCCGGAAGACGCCGAGGTAAAGCGGGTGGAGGTGGTTCGGCATGAGCAAGGCGTGGATCGCTCTACTCAGTGCTGTGCTGGTGGCGTTGATCGGGCTCGTGGGTACCATCGTTGCGGCCATGATCAACAAAACGGCGCCTTCCGCCTCGCCTTCGGCGCCGCCACTCGATCCGGCGAGCACCTCGCCGACTCCGACCCGTCCGGCGTGTGATCGCGCGGTGACGCTCACCGAGCCCGAAGACGGCGCCGAGATCGACGGAGTGGCCGGAGTGAAGGTCACGGGACGTGTTTGCGCCCTGCGCCCGGGTGAGTCGGTGTGGCTGTTCGACTACGACGCCTACGACGGAAACTTCTACCTGGTGTACGACCAGAACAGCGGACCTCAGCCGGTCGCGAACCGCAATGACGTCAGCTTCGTCATGCTGGACCAGCCTATCGGCGATCCGGGGGACAAACGCAAGGTCTACACGATCAAAGCCGTCGTGGCTTCGGCCGAGTGCGGCAGGAAAATCGCTCATACCGCTCCCGACGTGGAGGGAAACTACATCTTCCACCCACTGCCCGACGGTTGCACGGTGTCCGACGAGCGCCGGATTCTCGAAAGTCAGAAATAGGGCGGCGACGGCCGGCTGAGAGGTCGTGCAGGTGGTCGTTTGGCATTGTGCTGGCGCACCACTGATTCGGCTCGAGGCCGCGGCGTTGCCCCTGACGAAATCCGAGCGGGTGTGGCTGGAAGCGATCCTGACGACCTCGACTGCGGCCGGTCGAGGACCGATATCGTCCGATGAGTCGGTAGCACCTGTGATCTCGGTGTTGTAGTGACCAACTGTTCGGCTGACCGCGGGCCGGCACAGGTCGACCGCAGCGGGCAGGCATTCGTAAGGCTCCAGCTGCCGCTCGGCGCCCGGCTATTCGATGGCGATTGTGATGTGAGCGCTTGAGACTCGAACCCATAGGGGCCGAGGAAGGGAAGTGGGCGGAGAGTTGCCCGGTTCCCCGCATAGCCGAGGAATTTGCGGAACGACGTGTCCGGGTGGCCATGCTAATGGGAATTCAGTTGATGCGGTATAGGCGTCCGCCGTGGACGGCGAGCACGGTGACTGGTCCGTTGGTTGGGCCGCTTGTGGCGTCCCACGCCGTCGCGCCGGGTGCGGCCTTCGTAGTCTGTGCGACGGTGAGGGGTAGGCCCGTGATGCCGCCGCCGGTGACCGTGCCGGTCTGGTCGGTGATGAGGACGCAGTCTGGCCGTGCTCCGTTGACGACGGCCCAGCCGGTGATGATGCCGCCGACATCGGTGGCCGGAGCGTCGAGTGCTCCGGCTGCCTTGGCTGACTGCGGTTGCGCAGTGGTCAGGTCGAGGTGGCTGCCGAGTTCGGGGCCGTGGCAGCCGAGCGTGAAGTTGTCGTTGAATGGGTAGGCACCCAATGCTCGCGCTGCCGGTCCGGCGGCCCGCTGGATGTGCAGGGCATCGAGGGCGGCGGGGGCGTCGACGCGCAAGGCGATCGCGGCCAGGCTGAGCGGGGCATAACTGCGACGGACTTCGTCGGCCTTCCCGCCGCCGATGGCGTGGGTGACCAGGGACAGTGCGACGACCGTCACGACGAGGTACCGCTTCGGCCACTGTGGACGGTGCAAGGTGACCAGGACGAGTACCGCGGTGGTGGCCAGTGCGGCGAGCAGGACGTACCGGCTGATCAGCCCGACGTTCCCGCCGGGGACGTTGGCCGTGGTGCGGCCGAGCGCGAGCATCAGGGCCAGTGCGAAGGCGTAGCAAGCCACGCCCGCCCAGCCGGCGTCGGCCGCCGGCCGGTCGGTGGTCGTTCGGCGCAGCAGCAGCGCGAGCAGAGCGATGGTGAAGCCTCCGGCGATCACCGCGAGAACGGCGATGTCCACCGACCACAGGCCACCAACCGCGGCGGCGGCGACGGAAAGCCGTCCGTCCGGGTCGAAGGCGTCCGTCGCCCCGGACTGGGTTCCGGCGGGTTTGGTGAGCCACCAGACGACGAGGACCACCAGCCCGGCCGCCGCGGGGAGCAGGACGCGGAGCCGCGATTCCCTGCGCAGCCAGGCGATTCCGGCGATCACGAACCAGATCGGCAGTGCGGCACCGAAACTCAGGCAGCCCAGCGCAGCAGCTGTGTACGCGCCGACCCGGCGACCGTGGTGCGCGCAGGCGATGGCGATCGTGCAGAACATGATCGCGGGAACCCAGCTGATCCCGTTCGTGCTCTGCAGCCACAGTTCGGTGGCGTGGGAGCTGAACAGCAGCCAGGACATGGCCGCGATCAATGCCACTCGTGTCGTCGGGTTCAGCTGCCGCGGCAGCATCGTGCTGAGCGCGAACACCGAGACGGCGAGCAGGGCGACAGTCAGGACGGTTAGGACGCGGTTGTCCCCGCCGAACCACGCGGCGTCGGCGTAGAACAGCAGGGACGGCACGACGAACGGCTGGTCGAGGTGGTAGGTGAAGACCTGGCCGACCAGGAGGTGGCCGTTGTCGTCGGTGATCTTTGCGAAGACGTGCCAGTAGTCGAGCAGCACGTGCATCTTCGGCGCGCGTACCGCGGCCAGCAGCGCCAGAGCGGCGGGAACGGCCGCGAAGACCCAGAGCGCCGCGAGGCCGAGCCGAGGCGCGCCGTCGCGGCGGACCTTCGCGGTCGTGCGCGGGATCGGTGCGGGGACGTCCGGAGCGTCGAGCGCGGGCTGAGGCATCGATCTCCTGCCGAAGGGCGATATGTGGTCCGGCGACGGCAGGACCGGCGGCGATTGTAGCCGGTGAGCCTTCGCTGGCAGACGGTGGCAACCGGGGCCGTTACCGGGTCAGTGATCGGTTGGCAACTGTGTGATTCGTCTCACTCGATGGTGTAACGACGGTGTGAGGTCCCGCCGATGCTTGGTGCGGGCGAGGGATGGGAATTCCCGACCCTGGACGAACTGGGCATCATCTGCGCGGAGCGTCCGGCATAATCTCGCGGCGGCGTGGTGCTCCGTGGGTCATTGGGGGTGGCCATGGCGGATGCCAGGTCGCCGGGGGAGGAACTGGCCGTGCTGCGGTTGTCGCGTCCTGTCCATCTGGTCCGCTGGGTCAGAGCGATCGTGCTTGCTCTGACTGTGACGCTGCTTGTCGGCAGCACTGAAGCGATTGCTGCGCCACCGCGCGTGGCGGAAGCGCCGAAGCCGATCGATCCGCGCGACGTCGGGTTGCTTTCGTCGGCTGCAACGGCGCCCGCTGTGCCGCAGGCGCCGTCGAAGGCGGATTTCGCAGCTCAGAGCCGGTTGGACGGTGGCGTTGGCACCCACTTTGACCCGCAGCGGTCGACGCCGGTGTCGCGGTCGATGTTCGTCACCGAGTACGTCAACGCCGACGGCACGCACTCGGTGCGGCAGTCGAACCAGCCCCTGAACGTGCAAGACGAGCACGGCCAGTGGCAGCCGGTCCAGACGACCTTGGCCACCGACCCGGCGACCAGGCGCGCCGACGCCGACCACCACCCGCTGAGCCCGTCACTGGCCACCAAGGCCGACGCCGCCGCGGTGCTGCAGGTCGAGTCCGGCGGCCACACCGCGGGCCTGGCGCTCGACCAGGCCGCCCCGGCGACTGCCGCGGTGAAGGGGGACTCGGTCACCTACCCGGAGGTCGCCGCCGGAACCGACCTCGACTACGAAGTTACCCCGGGCGCCGTGAAGGAGACCATCAAGCTCAAGCGCCCGCCGGCCGACGGCCGCTCGTCGTGGAAGTTCAAGCTCACCACCGGTGACCTGACGCCGAACCTGGAGCGCAGCGGGGCCGTCACCCTGGCCGACAAGAGCGGCGCGGCGAAGATCGTGCTGCCGCCGATCGAGACCTGGGACTCCGCGGGTAACGGCGAGACTGCGCCGGCGATGACGGGCGGCGTCTACACCCTGGAGAAGGCGGGCACGGACTGGTGGCTGACCGTCGCGGTCGACCCGAACTGGCTGCGCGACCCGAAGCGCGTGTACCCGGTGTTCGTCGACCCGACCTTCACCTACGGCGTCACCGAGTCGCACTCCTACCGTTCGGACGGCACGAACTGTGACGCCTGCGGTCTGCGGATCGGCAACAGCCAGGCCAAGGGCGACACGTACAACCGCAGCGTCTTCCACATGGACTACTCGCCGCTGTTCGGCAAGACCGTGGTCGGCGCGCGGATGGACCTGACCCGCAACACCAGCGTCGTCGGGTCCCTGAAGACGTGGAACGCAAACCTCTACCACGCGTCGGCGTTCAACTTCAACGGCGTCGGCGGCTACATGACCAGTGCGCTGGTCGGTGACGTCGGGAGTTTCGTCGGCGAAGGCATGACCGGGTTCATCCGTGACCGCGTCAACGCCCGCGACGGCTCGGTGTTCTTCATGATGATCGGCGCCGAGAACCCCGGGACGTGGACGTACAAGAACCTCAACGCCACCCTCACCGTCGACACCGGCTCTCCCGCGCCGGCCACGACGCTGGTCGGTCCGGCAGACGGCACGGTGTCGACGTCGCTGACCCCGACCCTGGCGGTCAACCCGGTCACCGACCCCGATGGCGAGCAGGTCAAGTACTGCTTCCGCATCGCCACCGGCGCCGACGCCAAGTCCGGCGTCGTGGTCGAGTCCGGCTGCCTGACCACGCCGACCTGGACGGTCCCGGCCGGGATCCTGCAGGACGGCGTCGCCTACACCTGGCAGGCGATGACCTACAGTGGGACCACCACAATCACCCCGACATGGGTGGGCCATTTCAAGATCGACCAGCGGATCGGTGACCACGGCCCCTCGCCGGTGGACACCGTGGGACTGGTAAGTGTCAACCTGGCCAATGGCAATGTCTCGACCTCGGCGGGGTCGCCGTCGTTCACCACGGTCGGCGGCAATGCGGGTCTGAGCTTCACCTACAACTCGCAGCAGGTGGAGAGCAAGGGGCTCAAGGCGTCTTACTTCGCCGACCTGTCGCACAACGGAATCATCAACGACGCGCAGCAGCCGGTGCTGGTGCGGACCGAGCCGCAGGTCAACGTCGACTGGGGCACTGACTCGCCCTTTGCGCCGGCGTTGCCGGCGGACTGGTTCGTCGCGCGCTGGGAGGGCTTCTTCCAGGCCCCGGTGACCGGGACCTACCAGTTCGCGGGTGTGCATGACGACGGCGGCACTGTGTGGATCAACGGCGCCAAGGTCTACGAGGTCAACACCGCAAGTGACCTGAACTGGACCCAGTCCACCAATGTCTCGTTGACTGCGGGGCAGCGGGTGCCGATCAAGGTGGAGAACGCCGAGGCGACGGGTGCGGCGAAGATGCGGTTGTTCGTCCGCACCACTGACAACACCACGGTCGCTCCGCAGATCGTCCCGGCCGACTGGTTGTTCACCTCCGACCTGCCGGTGCTGCCGCAGGGCTGGACCCTTTCGGCCGACCTCGATGGTGATGGCTCGAGTTACACCGAGGCCAAGGTCACCGACCAGAACATCGTGCTGACCGACGCCTCGGGAGCCAAGCACACCTGGTCCAAGAAGAGCACCGGCGGCTACACAGCCCCGGACAACGAGGACGGCACCATCGCCCTCGACACCGCTGGCAAGATCGCCCTCAACGAGGGCGGCGCGATCTACATCTTCCGCGCCGACGGCAAGCTCGAGACCCAGACCAGCGTGCTCGACGGCCGCAAACCCGCGACGCTGCAGTACCTCTACGACGGGACACCGTCACGGCTGCGGGAGATCAAAGACCCCGTCTCACAGCGCTCCCATGTCCTGCACTACAACCGTCCCGGGGATGACTGCTACGGCAGTGTCGCCCCGCCGCCCGGCGCCGCGACGCTCCCACCATCGCAGATGCTGTGCCGCATCACCTACTGGGACGGGACTGAAACCCGTCTGTGGTACTTCGGAACAGGATCGCTCCAACTCGGGCGCATCGAGGACCCGGGCTCGGAGATCACCGACTACGGCTACAACGCCCAGGGCCTGCTCGGCGCGACCCGCAACAGTCTGGCGAACGACTGGATCGCCGCCGACCCCGCCAACCGTCAGGCCAACGCAGCCGACCTGATTACGTCTGTCGGTTACGACACCGCAGTCAAGCCGAAGGCCACCAGCGTCACCTCGCCCCCACCCGCCCTCGGCCAGCCGCGCCCCGGCCGGGCATACCGCTACGACCCAGCCAACCGCCAGACCTTCGTCGACGTCCTCGGCCTCACCCCGGCCACCGGGTTCTTCACCAAGGCGACCTACGACGACGCCGACCGCCTCATGACCACGACCGACGCCACCGGGAAGACGACAGGCCAGACCTGGAACGCAAAGGACCAGAAGCTGACCTCGACCGACGCCGCAGGCCGAGTGTCGACCACGGCCTACGACTACGCCGACCGCCCCACCGACACCTACGGCCCCGCACCGGCATCCTGCTTCACCGGCCAGACGCCGACCGCCGCCTGCGTCGCCACCGTGCCGCACACCCGGACCGGCTACGACGAAGGCATCAACGGTCTTGCCGTGTCCTGGTACGACAATGATCAGCTCTCCGGAGCGCCGAAGGCCTACACCACCGGACTAGGTACCGCGGACGGCACGTTCGTGAAGAACTGGGACGCCGCGGCGCCCACCGCGGGAATCCCGGCAGACCACTTCTCGCTGCGTGCGGCAGGCGAACTCGTCTTTCCCGCCGCCGGTGACTACACACTGCGGCTGCTCGCCGACGACGGCGTCCGTGTCTGGGTCGACGACCAACTCGTCATCGACGACTGGATCAACACCACCCCTAAGTGGCGCCAAGGCGTCGTGCACGCCGACAACGCCGGCCAGGCCAAACGGATCCGCGTCGACTACTACGAGTTCGACCTCACCTCCCAGCTGGAACTGCACTGGACCACACCCAGCGGCACCCAGCAGCCCGTTCCCGGTACCCAGCTACGCCCGCGCTACGGACTGACCACGTCCACCACGACGTCCGAGTCGGATGGTGTCCCTGACAAGGTCGCGACGACGCAGTACGGCCAGAACGGCCTCGATCCGATCTACGGACTCGCGGCCACAACCACAACCGGCAGTGGTACGACCCAGCTGACGAGCAACACCAACCACGAAACCCCCGGTACCGGCTACCTACGAGAACTCAGTCGTACCGCGCCCAGCGGCGCGGTCACGACCACCGCGCACTACGGAGACACCGAAACGCGCACGAATCCCTGCGTGACCGGCAGTCCTGCTGTCAACCAAGGTGGCATGCCGAAGGTTGTCACCGGCCCAGCGCCGGCTACCGGCGCCGCCCGAACCGAAGAAGAAGTCTACGACGCATCCGGACGCGTCATCGCCAGGTCGATCGCAGGTGATTGGACTTGCACCACCTACGACTCGCGTAGTCGGGTCACCTCCGTCAAGACGCCCGCCAACTCCACGGCAGGCGAACGCACCACTACCCGAAACTACGCCGTCGGAGGCGACCCGCTCACGAGCTCCGTGTCGGACCAGTTCGGCACGATCACCACTCGCACCGACCTCCTCGGCCGCACCATTTCGTACACCGACGTCCAGGGAACGCGGACAGACACCACCTACGACGCCGCCGGCAGGATTTACCAAGAGACCGTGACCCCGCCCAATCCGGCCGACCCCGCGCAGGTCACGACCTACGTCAACGACGACGCCGGCCGTATCTTGACCACCAAATTGAACAACACAGTCCTCGCCACAACGACCTACGACAACGCCGGGGAACCGGCCTCCGTGACCTATGCCAACGGAGCTGCTCTTACCTCGATCGGAAAGGACAACGCCGGCAACACGGCGTCCTTGACCTGGAAGACCAGCGACAACGCGACCATCACCGCCCAGGTCAGCCGGACCCGCGCGGGAACCATCTTCGATGAGTCACTCGGAGGCAGCGACGCGCGCCCGGGCGGCCCCAACTTTATCTACGATCTCGCCGGCCGGATGACGGAGGCCTACGTCACGGGCCACCACTACACCTACGATTTCACTTCGTCGGCTGCGGCGACGTGCCCGACGGGTGCGCGTGCCAATGCCGGCGCCAACACCAACCGCGTCCGGCTGCTCGACCAAACCAGTTCGGGCACCGCCGAGACCACCTACTGTTACGACTCCGCAGACCGGCTCCTCGCCACCACTGGCGCGACCGCCCTGACCGGTATCGGCTACGACAGTCACGGCAACACCACGCAGTACACGATCGGGTCCAACAGCACCTACCTGGGCTTTGACGCCGCGGACCGCAACCTCACCGCACGCACCACCGGTGCGGACCCGGCGGACATCGCCTACGTCCGAGACGCAACCGACCGCATCGTGCGGCGCAATGCAGCCCAGGGTGACACCACGACTGACGTCCTTTACGGCTACACCGCCGATGGAGACAGCGCCGATCTCGCCTACTCCACTGACAAGCGGCTGTTGACCCGCACGCTGACGCTGCCCGGCGGAGTCCTCTACACCGTTCGGGGTGGTGACGGCACCACGGCGCCGACCTGGGACCTGCCGGACGTGCGCGGCAACATCGCGCTCACCTGCGACAACACCGGCAAACAGGTCGGCGGCCTGCGGACGTACACCCCATACGGTCAGCCGCTCACGCCAAGCGGCGCGGTCGACCCCGACGCCGTGCCCGACAACCAGCCCGGCCAGATGGACAATGGCTGGCTCGGACAACACCAGAGACCCTACGAGCACGCCGGGTCGCTCGAACTCGTTCAGATGGGCGCTCGGACCTACAACCCCCTCCTCGGGCGCTTCCTTTCGGTCGATCCGGTCGAAGGCGGATCCGCGAACGACTACGACTACGTTCTCGCTGACCCGATCAACAAGACCGACCTCAACGGACAGTGGTGGTCCTTCCTCAGCAAAGCTGCCAACTGGGTCGCCGACAACTGGCGCCCCATCCTGCAAACAGCTGCGGTCGTCGGCGGTATTGTCGGCGCCATTGCCTGTGGCGTCAGCGTTGTCTGCGGCGCAATCGTCGGGGGCGTAGCAGCGTTCGCCGGTTACGCCGCAGCGAACGCCGGTACACCGAACTGGTCCACCGCCGGTGCTATCCGCACCACTATCCTCGGCGCTGCAGGCGGAGCGCTCGGCGCTGGACGTGCGCGGATCGGCGCCAATCAGGCGAAGCCCAGCGGTCGAACCCTGAGGAACGCTAAGGGGCGGGTCGTCTACCGCAAACGGCTCTTCTATCGCGGCGGACACTGGTCTAAGTCGGCGAAAGGCTGGCGTCGGTGGAGCTGGCGACGATGACCCGTACAATGGCGTCGTCGCGCTTGCTTCGAGATTGGAATCGTATGTCGCTTAAGGACAGGTACCCACGCCTTACCCCGGTGCGCGCATTCACCATTCTCGGATTGATAATCATTGCTGGGTTGATAGCTTTTATTGGGCCTCACAATGAGTGGGTCATCGGCCTGACTACGGGGCTGCTGGTTTCAGCGGCATCGGCACTTGGCGTTCGTTGGCGAAACCAGGATGCTGACCGTAGAGATGGTAGTTAGATAGAACGTCAGTACAGGAATCTCGGCCCGGCGGCAGGGCGCTTCGAGTGTCGCCGGGCTTTTCTGCGCCACCGAGGCCTGAATTGGGCACCTGTAGCCTGAAGCTAGCGAATTGAGTTATAAGCAAGGGACGCTGAGGCTTGAGCGGGCTTATTCTGGGACTCGTCACAGGCGGCTGCGCCTGGCATTCTAGGTTCGGATGTGCGGCAGGTTCGCGCTCAGCCGTCTCCACCCGCCGATGGACACCACGTTCGATCTGAAAGTCGCTCTACCTGACGCCCCACGTATCGCCCAGCAGTTCATGATCGCGAAACCACGGCCAAGACTACGGGGACGGACGACGAATAGCACGAGCGCGAGCTCCGGGCTGCCCTCCCCGGACGCTCACCACGACTGACTGTCGTCGGCTGCCTGGATGGCGGCGAACTGGTCGCCGTTGTCGGCGTGACTCCCAAGTGCTCTACCCGCCTCTGTACAGCGAGCAGATCCGCCAACTGGATGGTTGCATACCCGTCGCCGTTCTCGGCTTGGGGGCGCAGGACCTGGATGGCGTTATCGACCTGCCCCTGTTTGATCAGCAGGTCAATCAACCAGCGGGCGGCGTAGTCGTCCCCGCGGTCGGCGAGTTCCTGGCATAGAGCAAGGGCTTCATGGTCGCAGCCGCGGAGTTCGGCGTTGTCGGCGAGGCCTGGGGTGTCGTCGGTGTGATGGTGGCGGAGCAATGCCTGCCACGCGGTGTCGGGAAGTGGCTCGATGCGGCGAACCCGTAGGGCGTGCTGGTTAAGGTAGTCGGCGACCCGGTAGCCGGCGATGGTCCCCATGCCGACGGGAACGGGAGTGAGCGCGGCGATGGCACCGGACAGCCGCCTGGTGGCGTAGTTCAGCGCATCATCGAGCCACCATGACGGTGCAGTGGCCACGTCCCGTTCGTTCAGGTATCCGGGTGCGGCGGCGTCGAGGTAGTCGCGGGTGAGGGGAGCGTGGGCGCCGACTCGGCGGGCGTCGAGCGCGGCGGTGATGACCGCCTTGGCGTAGGCGGGCGCCAGTTCCCAATGACGAATCAGTTCGAGCCCCCCGGCCATCACTTGTGTGAGGCCGGCGTCGGAGGTGTCAAGCGCGACTCGGAGCCGGCGATCGATGTCGGCGAGGTTTTCGGCGCGGCGCCGTTCGTGGGTGTTGAACGCGGCGGGCACGTGCAGCACCTCGGCTAGGTCGAGCAGGCGCCGATCGTTGGCATACGGGTCCGGCCGGCCGTTCTCGGGCAGCGCCGTGCGCTTGCTGTGTTCGTCAGGCCAGCACGTCGCGACCAGCACCACGCCGGCTGCGATCAGCTCGCGGACCTGGCCAGCTGGCACGCCTGCGGGGTGGTCGAGGTAGTCCTGCAGCTCATCCAGCCACAGCACCGTCCGCTCGGCCGGCTGGGCGGCGAACGCCTGCAGCGCGGCGAATGCCTGCAGCGCCTCGGCGTCGCTTGGGTGCAGCAGCCACCAGTCCGGCACCACCGCCTGCACCGCCTCGAACAGGGCGCGGGTCTTCCCGACCGATGAGTCCCCGACCAGGACGACGAACCCGCCCTGCTCACGGGCTCGCGTGAGCTTTGCGCGCAGGTCGGCGTCGAGATCGCGCGGCACGTACAGCGGCAGCCCATCTTCACCCGGCCCGGACTGGGCGTGCTCGGGGGACTGGGGCTGGGCGGTCTGAATCGCGGCGTGCACTCCCAGTATCCGCGGTCGCGCGTCACGGACCCGCACCGCGCCCGACGGGCCCCGCTGATGCTGGTTCACTACCTGATCCAGCGCCTCCCCAGGCCCCTCGGCCGCGGCCCGCTGCACGGCGTGGAGCACCGCGGCGCGGTCGACGTCGGCGTTGACCGACTGCACGAAGTCCTCGTCGGCCTCGGCCAGCCAGTTGTCGAACTCCTCGTCCTGGGTCATCGAGTCCTCCTCCGCGGCTTCGTCGTGTCCGGTATCTGTCCTGCTGCCTGCGAGGTGCGCAGATGCTTCATACGCTCGCGCGCGTGCCGCAAGTTCGACCGGACGGTCGTGGGGGTCGACCCGGTGATCACGGCTATCTCCGCGGGGTCGAACCCGTCCAGGTACCAAGCCATCACTTCGCGCTGGGCGTCGGGCAGCTGCCGCAGAAGCGCGACGACGGCTGGATGTTCTTCCACCACGGCGCGCGGCTGATCATCGGCCAGGTCGGTGGTCGACCAGCAACCGGCGATCGCCGCCTTCACGCTGCGCGGGCCCTCGGCGAGCAACCGGAACGCAATCCTCCTACTGACCGTGCGCACCCATGCCTTCGGGGCGGCGACCTCTGACCACTGCCGCAGCAGCTCAGTCATGGCCTCCGCTGCGGCATCGCGGGCGATCTCCCGGTCGTAACCGGACTTGCACAGGAACCCCACCAGCCGATCGAAGTCCCGGTCGAAGAAGGCGGTGAACTCCTCATCGGCCACCCCAGACCACCGCGCCCTCCTTCGCTGACACCAACCCCGTCCCCGGTGAGTGCACCGGCAGCAGTCCCGCGTGCAACGCGAGACCCAATATTGTCCAGGTGAATCTCGCCGACGGCGATTTTGCACGCCGGCAGGCCCGAGAACGCACTGAGCGACATGAACTCCGACGATCCACCGGAGGGCCACTCTCTCCCGGTCGGCGCCACCTCGAATGACCCACCCGCCTGGCGCTGGATCTTCCTGCTCACCCACTACGGCTGCGGCGGCGGCTGGCGCCCGATGTGCAAGATCCTGCTGCTGCTTGGGATCCCACTCGCGCTGCTCATCGTGCTGTCGCTAGCGACCGGCCCCTGGTGGGTGCTGGGCACCAGCGCCACCGCCGGCGGCGCAACCTGGCTGCGCCGCCGCGCGGCCCGCCGCGTGCAGCAGCTCGGCTGCGCTGGCTGACGACATCCGTTATGTGCTGGGGTCCGCGCTGGCGCGGGCACCGCAACGCTGCAGATTGGCGAGCAGTCCTTGGGGCCGACCGTCAAGTGAGCTGATCGAGGCGTACGAAACCGTTCGCGCCACGCCTGCCGAGATCAAGCCCGAGTCGGCCACCAAGCCAGCGCTGAAACAGAGACCGCGAAAAAGTCAGCGGTCTGAGGGTGAGTGCCGGGCAACTTATGCGTGAGCGCATGGCCGGGCGGGCCGAAGCCCGGTTGCGGGCCTCGAGGTGCTCAGCGTCTGTATAACGACGTAGTACCGGGTGGGGCCACTGCACGCGGAGTCAGAGTTCGCACCGTCGTCGGGTGTGCAGCGCTGCCCCCCAGTCGGCTTCGTCTGGAGGGTAGATGCGAGGGTCGTGACTCTGCGCTACCATTAGCGCATGATCTCCCCAAACACGGGAGATATCCCACGTATGGGGGTTCAAGTCCCCCCTCGGACACTTACCATAACCCCAACTGTGCGCATCGAGGCTAGTCTCGATGCGCACTAGTCGTTTTCCGGGGTGGTAGGTCGCATGTAGCTGGAGCTGCCGGTAGACCTCCGCTTTGCGGTCGGTGTCGGCTGCGGCCAGGGCGTTCCGGATGTCGCCTAGCCGCTCGATCAGTTCGGCGATTTGCTCCTTGGTGAGCCGTTGCGGCAGGGGGCGTGTGACGAGGCGTGCCTTGGCCTCGGTGCGCCGGGCCTGCGTTTCGGTGATCCAGGAGGTGACCAGCTTGACGTCGGCTCCGGCTTCGAGGGCTGCGCGGTGGCGTCCGAGTGCTCTGTCGCATTCCTCGACTGCCTTGGCGGCGGCTGCTGCGCCGGGGTCGATGTCGAGTTCGGGCTGGGCTTCGTAGAGGTCGTCGATGGTCTCAGCGAGGCGATGGGGTGTGAAGCAGGTGCTGAGCCAGCTGTCGAGCGGCCCGATGAGGTCCCGCTCGGCGAGGTAGACGTTGCGGGGGTGCTCGGTCTTGTTGGCCAGCCCGTACTCGTTCGGGTAGCGGCAGCGGTAGAAAAGCTGCTCGCGGCTCTTCTGGCCCTGCATCCGACGGCCGCAAATCCCGCAGTGCAGCAGGCCGCGCAGGACGTAGCGGTGCTGGGTACGCGTGCGTTCCCGGGTCTTGCGGCCGGCGCCCTTGGCGGCGGCGATCTCCTGCGCCCGTTGGAAGGTCTCGACGTCGATGATGGGCTCGTGGACGATCTGTTCGGAGAAGATCCACTTGTCGCGGGTGTTCCAGCGCATCTTGGTTTCGTGGCCGAGGCCGACGTCTTCGACGTCGATGAGGACTTCGTCTTTGCGTTGCTTGTTCCAGACCTGGCGGCCGGTGTAGCGGGGGTTGGTGAGGATGACGCTGACGGCGCCTTTGGCTCAGGCGACGCCGGTGCGGTGGCGGTTGCGGGTGGGGTCGTTGCTTGAGGGGGAGAGGATGCCGTCGCGGGTGAGTGCTTCGGCGATGGCGAATTTCCCGCGGCCGGCGATGTACTCGGCGTAGATGCGCTGCACCACCGGCGCGGTGGCGGGGTCGGGTTCCAGGCGATGCAACCGTTTGCCTTCGGCGGCTTTGGCCGGATTGGGGTGTGGGCCGGCGTCGGCGAGCTGGTAGCTGTAGGGTGGTCGGCCGCCGAGGTAGCGGCCTTCGACGGAGGCTTGGGCGGCCATGGCGGCGCGGACGCGGATCTTGATTCGGTTGCGTTCTCCCTTGCTCATCCCACCGAAGACGGACATGACCAGGTCGTGAGCTTCGGATTCCGGCTCGATGGCACCGCCGACTTCGGGCACCCACAGACCGACGCCGTAGTGGACGAACAACGGGAAGGTCAGGCCGTACTGATTGCCGTAGAAGGCACGCTGAGGTTCGCCGATGACGACGGCATCGAACCCGCGGCCAGCGTTGCGCATCGCCGATAGCAGCCGGGTCGCCTCAGGCCGTCGCTTCCAGGGAATCGAGCGGGACTGCCCGACGTCGAAGAACTCGGCGACGATCTCACCGTGCTTGTCGACCAGCGCCTTGGCCCGGGCCAGCTGCCAGTTCCGGGAGGCCTCCGGATCCTGCTGGTCCTCGGTGGAGACCCGGCCGTAGAACGCGAACCGCATGATCAGGCCGCCTTGTCCGCGTCAAGCAGCAGCCACAGCAGAGCGCTGGCCGCGCCGTTCGACAACTGCGGCGGGGACGCCGGCAGCAGGACGGTCAGTGGGACTACGTCGCATCGACGACCAGACCGAGGCCGACTGTCGGCCGCGTCCCGGCGTGTCGGCGGTCGTGAACGGCGCGGTGCCGGGCTTGATCGTGGAGAAGTGTTCGGAGAAGTCGTCATGTCCGCCCCGGGCTGGTCGCGTTGCAGGAATCGTCCACGACACCGTCGTAGCGGCCAGAGCGGAAGTACCCACTCAGGTCGACTTCGACGGCGCGCGTCTCGACGACCAACTCCGCCTGAGGAGCAGCAGGGAGACACCGCGATACCGAATCGTAATGGTCATCTGGTCTGATCGCGCAGCCGTCTGACCTGGGGCTACCGTCGCCGAGCGATCGCCAGATGAATGCAGGTCGTCTTCACACGGCGCGTGCTCGTGACTGTGACGGCTCGAAGGAGTTAACCGGAGGGTTCTTGGTTCGAGTCCAAGCGGGGGAGCAAAGCCCAGGTCATCGACCTGGGCTTTTTGCTACCCATGGGTAGGGGCGATTTAGTGTCTATCTTGACGGTCGTCCAATGATCGGCCCGCTGACCTGTGGGATCGGGCTGCCATGGTCCGCTGGCTGGCCGCGTCGGCATCAAGACGTAACCCCTGTGGGCTCGGCGGCCGCCGGGACGCGCCATGCCGCATGTGGCGTAGCGGCCCCGCTCCACTCTGTGGTTGTGGAATTCAGAGTCGAAGACCGTTAAGCCGGCCGGTGTGCTCGGCCGAGCGGGCGTCCGTGGACTGCTCAGCCCGGGGCCTTGAAGTTCGATGTCTGCCACTGGGGGCCTGGCCGGCTGCGTTGCCGGCGCCGCCATCGTGCTGTCGAGTGATCTGAAGGAACCCGGCGAGCAGTTCGAAGGCGGTACGGGACAGCTTTCAACGACGCACGTCACAGAGGCGATCAGACCGCAGCGTCGTTGCGTGCACCCGTAACAAGGTCGGCTTGGTCGACGACGGTAGATCGCGACGACGAGAGGACGCCGAACTCCCATGACCTGGACGCGGCCGAGAGTCGAGACGCTGGCCCTGCCGATCGACGCGCTCGCCTTGTTGATCTTGCGCGACTACAAGGCTGGAGATGGCTGGAACTGGCAGAACTGGATGAGGGGCGCCGAGCAACAGGGGACCGCCCGGGATCGTGAGATCGGCCGCGCGTTGTCAGAGGGCTGGAGTTGGTTGATGACTCACGGTCTGGTCGTACGCGATCCGTCGCAGCCGTCTGCAGACGCATATGTCGTCAGTCGCTTGGGCGAGGAGACGTTACGGTTCGGCGTCGGCAAGCTCGCTGCTGCCGAACGGCTGGGGATGTCGCTGCACCCGCGCATCGCCCAGCTGGTCGAGCAGCAATTCCTGCTCGGCGAGTACGACGTCGCCGTGTTCGTGGCCATGCGAGAGGTGGAGATCCGTGTCCGAGACCTCGCCGGCGCGTCGGACTCGGACCTGGGCACCAAGCTGATCGACAAAGCGTTCGCTCCAGGGATCCCCGGGGTTCTAGTCGATCCCAAGGCTGAGCCAGGTGAGCAGCAGGCGATGCTGAACCTCTTCAAGGGGGCCATCGGGATGTTCAAGAATCCGACGTCGCACCGAGCCGTGAAGTACGAGGACCCGGCGGTCGCCGGCGATGCGGTCCTGTTGGCTGATCTGCTCCTGCGGCTGCTCGACGGTATCGAAGCCCGGCCGGTTGCTTGATCAATCGCCCTGATTCGCGACGTTGTCTTCCATCTGGGAGACGAGACCAGTCGCCTCGGCGAGTCTCAGGAGCCCACGTGTCTCGGCTTCGCAGCCGGGTTTCCCCATGCCCGCGCGGAGGGGAGCCGAGATCTCCTAGACGATAGTGGCATCGATGCCGGGCACGCAGCTGTAGGGGCCGCCATCTCGCCTGCTCTTGACGAAGATGTGCTCGCCGAGCCGTAGTCGCCGCCCGATCTGGGGAACGTGGCCGATGACTTCCGTGGCAGGGCGGTTGCTGGCGGTGCGCCGCTCGAGCGGTACATCGTCCACAAAGTGTGTCGTTCGGGCTCGCTCGGTGACTACTCCCGAACTCGGGTGAGCAACTGACGGGCACGTCCTTGACCAGCGAAAATAGTGCTGGTGACCCCCTCACTGCCAGTGAGGGTCGATCATGGCTCTGACCTGCGGCGATAGAGAATCGCCTTGTGAAATGATGCGCTTGACTGCCGTTGCTTGCAACTGCGTGTTGTTGAGTGCAGTTGCAACAGGAGGTTTGCCCCAGCTGTGCCCCAGTGAAATTGGTGAGAGGACTGCGCACGTTCTTTCCGAACAAACGTGCGGTCAGCGCATGACCCCGGGCGCATCCTGCGGCGAGGCACGCTCAGCTGACGTTACGAAGTGGACGCTGACGGCGAGGCTGCCTTAAGGGCGTGCGGTCGTGGTAAGGGCGGCGTGGTGGGCTCGGGCTACGGCGTTGACGATGGCGAGGCCGAGACCGTGGTGGTCGTTGCGGTAGTTCACGGGGTTGCTGATCTTCGCCTATGTCACTGAGGTCGATGGCGAGGTTGCTGGCCGTGGTGAGGGTGTCGGGGTCCGCGCACCCCAATGGTTCTGACTCACTTCGATACAGACCTTAGCGGAGCCGTCTGGCCACTGCCCGGTGTGGACGGATGAAATGTCTACAGGGAATCGTAAGCCGTGGAAGACGAGGGGGCGCAACGCCAAAGCTGATCCACTGTAGGCGGACCTCCACTCGTCCCTGTTGGGTCCGGTCAGCTCGCCTGGAGTGAAAGGACTGCGCCCTGTCGGTGACCACCTCGGTTCGTCGTCACGACCGGTGGGTGCTCGCCGCGATTTCGAGGCTTGCCCTCAATGCGTGCGTGAAGTGCCGGGGACCCCGGCCGGTCGTGCGGTAGGCCAGGACGTCGCAGCCGTCGAGGCGCTGCTGCAGCCGCGCGGTCAGCGAACCGAGCTCGGGGATGACGAACAGGTGGCCGAGCCGCTCGTACTGTCCGACGAACACACAGCGCCTGCCGAACCGCTCGCGCATCTGGTCGATCTCCCAGAGAATGGCCTCGGTCGGCTCGGTGACGTCGATCAACGGGACGGCCGCGTCGGCGCCGAACGCCCGCACGGTTTCGCGCCACACTTTTGAGTGAACCGTCAGCACGAACAGGCGGGCGCTGATCACCCGCTTGCTTTGGGCCAGCACGATCTGGCGCGCGGTGCGGATTGACGGCTCGTCAACGATGCGCAATGCCTTGCGGCCGTCGGCGAGCCGGATGCTGCGGGCGATCGACGAGGCAGCACCGGAGAAGGGCGCCGCCACGATTCCCGCGGCGCAGGCGGCCAGGACCACCGCGGAGAATCCCAGGATTCCGTAGGCGACGTTCCAGAACAGCCGGGTCTGGCCCTCGGGATTGCGGGCGTCCGCCAGCCCCAGCAGGCCGTCGAGCACACCGTGGTGCCCGGTGACGGACAGGGCGATCACGCCGCCGACCGCCAGCAGCAAGGTCGCCCACACCACATTCCCCACCCGGGTGGCGGCCGAGCGGATAAGGCGGCTCCAGCGGCCGGCGTTGTCCAGCGCCCGCGCGCCGCGGGCGCCGACCGCGCTGACGTGGCCGTCGTCGAGCGTTACGATGCGCCAGTAGCCGCCGATGCGGACGATCGCGGCGCTGACCGTCCGCGTCGAGTCGGTGTCACCGAAACGGCGCAGGTACAGCACCATGCGCCGGCTCCCGGTCTGCAACCTGCCGCCGACGCCATAGGCGAACCAGGTGAACGCTGCCGTGGCCAGCCAGAGGGGGAGGACCACCCCGGACGGCTTGTCCGCACCGGCGCCGAACAGCCACCACACCACCGCGAACGTCAGGATGAGCAACGGCCAGAACGCGGCGGTCCCCAGCACCAGCAGGATCGAGCCGACAGTGAACCGAATGCCGCGGGCGAACCCCTTCGCGGCGGCGTTGCGAGGTGGCCCGTCGAGCCCCACCCGGATCGGCACGGGTCCTCCTTCCGCGACCCTCCCCGGCATAGTCGCGAAAGCGGTAAAAAAGGTTACCGGCGACGCTGGTCATCGACCGCCGCGCATGGGAACCTCGCCCCGTGCCGTCCCCCGAACTCATCGACGACATCTGGCGACAGCAGTCGCTCTGGTCACAGGCCGCTGACCGGATGAAACGACGGATCGGCCGCGCCCGGCTGCTCGCCCTCACCGACACGTGCCTGGTCGCGGTCCTGGGCGCCCTCGCCGTCGCCTTATCCGGTCCGCTGCCGGTGGCAGGCCGGGTGCTAGCTGCCCTTGCCGCGTTCGGCGCGGCGGTGCTGACGTTGCTGCGGCCCGCGTGGAGCGGGCAGGTGCTGCGGGACTGGACGAGGGCGCGTTCGGTGTCCGAGGGCCTGAAGACCGAGGTGTATCTGTGGCTGGCACGCGCCGGGGCCTACCGCGACGACCCGCGGGCGATGCTGGTGCACGACAAGACCGCCCAGATCCGGCACGCCGCCGACGACCTCCTGCGGCATCAGATGGGACTGCGGCCGCGGCACCGGCCCCTCCCGGCCGTCCACGACCTCGCGAGCTACTTCGCGGTGCGGGTCGCGGGGCAGGTCGACGGCTACTACCGGCTCCAGGCGGCCGCGCTGGCCCGGCGGTTGCGGCGGTTCCGCGTCGCCGAAATCGTCCTCGCCGTGGCCGCCACAGCCCTCGGTGCGGCCGCGAGCATCGCGGGCGGAATCCTGATCGCCACCTGGATCGCGGTGGTAATGACACTCGCGGCGGCGCTCACGGTGCACGTCGCGGCCACGCGGTACGACTACCAGCTGATCGAATACCTGCGTACCGCGGAGCAGTTAGAGGACATCCGCACCGCCGTGGCCACCGCCGCACCCGAGGAGCTCGACCGGCTCGCCGTACGGGCGGAGGGCGTCATCTCCGTGGAGAACCAGGCCTGGATGGCCAAGCTCGTCCAGGACCCGCCGGACCATGGCCCGGCCCGGCCACGAACCTGAAAGCGGCGCTGTCCCGGTCCTGGTGCGCCCACAGCAGTCAGGACGGCTGCCGGGGATGCCTCCCAGAGGCCTTGTCCGTGCGGCGCCGGAGGTGCAGCGACGTCCCGATGCCGGACACCACCGCGGCGACGAGGGCCCTCCCGGCAAACCGCTGAGCCACATTTCGACCACGGCGCCCCGATAGTGGATCAGTGCGGCGGAGCCGACCGCCCACACGACGTCGCCGAGGGCGTTCGCCGTGAGGAAGTCGCGGTAGCGCATCTTCAGCGCCCCGCCAGTGGGCCGGCGAAGATCCGGAGCAGCAGGACGAACCGGCCCACGAACACCGCTCCCATGCTCCAGTGCTCGAACGCGCGTTCCGCCGTCGCCAGGTGCTTCGGACCGAAGTGCCGCGGGAATCGACTGCCCAGCCTGGTGAACAGCGCCCGAGCATGTCACGCCTTTACGCGAACTTCACGGATATAGTCACCTAGGCTGTGTGGGTGCGTCGTGTTCGGGTCTTCCTGTCCTCGCCGGGCGACGTCCGCGACGAGCGTGCGATCGCGCTGGACGTGCTTGACCAGCTGCGCTACGACGAGGAGCTGCGCGGCCGGGCGGACTTCGAGGTCATCGCCTGGGACCGGGGCGGCTCCGGCACGCCGATCCTCGCCACGCGCACCCCACAGGCCTCCATCGATGAGGGCCTACCCCGACCGTCCGAGTGCGATATCGTCGCCGTGATCCTCTGGTCCCGGATGGGCACCCCGCTGCCGCATCCGGAGTACAGCAAGGACAGCGGCGAGCCCTACCACTCGGGCACGGAGTGGGAGTTCGAGGAGGCGCTGCGCGGCGCACAGGCCAGCGGATCGCCCGCAGTGCTGCTCTACCGCCGGCTGCCCATGGCCCCGCTCGACCCCGACGAGCACGACGCCGACGAGCGGTGGGGTCAAGCCCAGCTGGTGAAGGAGTTCTTCCGGCAGCACCGCGACTCGCGCACCGGCGCGATCCGGCGCGGCCACAAGACCTACCGCGCGTCGGAGGACTTCCGGCGGGAGTTCGGGGCCGACGTAAAGGCCCTGGCGCGACGGCTGGTCCAGCAACCGGTCGCGCCGGTCGACGCGGTGCCGGCGCCGCTGTGGCAGGGTTCTCCGTTCCCGGGCCTGCGCGCGTTCACCCCGCACGACGCGCCGATCTACTTCGGCCGCGGCCGGGAGACCGACGAGTTGCTCGCGCGGCTGGCCGAGAGCCGCTTCCTCGCCGTGGTGGGCGCCAGTGGTTCCGGCAAGTCGTCACTGGTCGGCGCCGGGCTGCTGCCGCGGCTGGCGGCCGGTGCGCTGCCGGGCGTGCCGGACTGGCTGCTGCCGGTCCACGACCCGGCGACCAACCAGTGGAACGGTTTGCGGTTCACTCCCGGCGAGCTCGGGGACAACCCGTTCCTCGCTCTGGCAGTGAAGCTCGCGCCGCTGGTCGCCGGGGTGCCCCGGGAGCTCGCCGCCGACCTGGAGCGCGCGCCCGACCGGCTGGCCGGCCACCTCGGCCGGGCGCTCGTCGGCCGCCGCGAAGGCAGCGCGGCACTGATCTTCGTTGACCAGTTCGAGGAACTCTTCGCCACGGTCGCCGAGCCACACGTCGAGCCGTTCATCGCCCTGCTGGAGGAGATCTCGGCCGCGCCGAACGCCCGGGTCGTGCTGACCATGCGATCCGACTTCTACCACCGCTGCGTGGCCGTCCCGGCCCTGGCCGGGCTGCTGGAGCGCGGCCAGTTCCCGCTCTCGGCGCCCGGCGGCACCCTGTTCGAGATGATCATGCGTCCGGCCGAGCGGGCCGGCATGGACTTCGAGGAGGGGCTCGCCGGCCGCATCCTCGACGACACCGGCCGGGATCCGGGGGCGCTGCCGCTGCTCGCCTACACCCTGGACGAGCTCTACCGCACGCGCGGGGACACCAGCACTCTGAGCCACGCGGCCTACCAGCGCCTCGGCGGGGTGCGCGGAGCCATCGGCACCCGCGCGGAGGACGTCTTTCTGAACCGGCTGGACGAGGCGACCCGGGCCACGTTCTCCCAGGTCTTCCGCGAGCTAGTCGAGATCGACGAGCTCGGCCTGCTCGCCCGCCGCCGCGTGGGGCTGGCCCAAGTCGCGGTTGACGAGCCCACCCGGCGGTTCGTGGATGTCTTCACCGAAGCCAGGTTGCTGGTGCGCAGCGGCGAACCCGGGCGAGCGCCGATCGTCTTCGTCGCCCACGAGGCGCTGTTTGGCAGCTGGACCCGGCTGCGCGAGTGGATCGAGCTGATCCAGGACGACCTTCGGCTGCTGCGCCGGGTCCGCGCGGCGGCGCGGGAATGGGACGAGAACGGGCGCGCCGAGATCTATCGTTGGCAGCACGAGCGCCTGGAACCGGTCTATGAGACGGTCGAGCGGCTCAACCCGGCCCTGGACGACGTGCTGGCGGCGTTCGTCGAGCCGGAGTACGAGCGCCTGCTACCGACGCTGTGCGATCCCTCGGTCGAAGGCTATCGCCGGCAGGCGATCATGGACCGGCTCGCGGCCATCGGGGCGCCGACCGTTCCGGGGCTGCTGCACGCGATCCGGTCGCACGACGCCGTGGTGCGCATATCCGCGGCCGCCACGCTGGCCCGGCTGGGCGAGGCCGCGGTCCCCGGACTCGTCACCGCGGCGGGCGCCCGCGACCCGGAGGTGCGCCTCGCCGCGCTCGGCGCGCTGCGCCAGATCGACTGCTCCGGCGTGGTGCCCGCGCTCGCGAAAGGCTTGCGGGACGGCGACGAGCGGGTCCGCTCTCTGGCCACCGGGGCGCTCGCGGCGATGTCCGGCGAGGACGCGGCCGCCGCGCTGGCTCAGGCCACGACTGACGCCGACCTGGACGTGCGCTGGCGGGCGGTGGGCGCGCTCGGCGCCTTCGGCGCCCTGGCCATCGATCCGTTGCTGCTGTCGCTACACGACGAGGATCTGCGGGTGCGCACCGATGCGCTCGCCGCCCTGGAGGTGATCGGCCGGACGAACCCCTACCCGCTGCTCGATGCGCTACGCCACCCGGAGGCCGGGATCCGCGCGGCTGCGAGCGAAGTGCTCGCCGAGATCGGCCCGGCCGCGACGGAAGGGCTGGTCCACGCGCTCGACGATGAGGACCCCGACGTACGCTGGCGCGCGGCCGTGGCCATACGCGGTGGCGAGTCGGCGGTACCGGCGCTTCTGTCTAAGTTGACCGACGATTACCCAGCGGTGCGCCAGGCGGCGGTGGAAGCACTCGGCGGGGTCGGCGGCGAGGATGGTGTCCCGATCCTGGCGATGGCATTGGGGGACAAGGACATCGAGGTCGCGGAGACGGCGGCCAGGGCGCTCTCGTCGATCGCCCGTCGGCGGCCGCTGCTGCCCGGAGAGGCCGTGCCGAAGGAGCCCGGGGGCTGGGGAAGCAGCGAGCCGGCCGTGCCCGTGCTGGTAGCCATGCTGCACAGCGACCGGCGGGTGGTCCGCATCCGCGCGGCGGCCGCGCTGGCGGACGCGGGTCCCGACGGGATCGATGGTCTGGTGTCCGTGATGGATAGTGACCGGGATTCCGTGTGGATGCCGGCCGTTGACGCGCTGGCCCGGTGTGGCCGGCCCGCGCTGCCCGCCCTGCTTGACGTGGTGCGCGTCGGGCCGGCCGCGGTCCGCGAGCGGGCCGCGATCGCGCTGCGGGCCATGGGCGACCTCGCGGTTCGGGACCTCGTCGAGCTGGCCCGAAGTCCCGAACCCGAGGTGCGTCGCGCGGTCGCCGAGTCCCTCCGCGGCAGCGCGCACTCCCGGGCCCGCACCACGCTGGCCCGGCTGCTGCGGGACGGCGACCCGGCCACCCGCTCCGCGGCGGCGCAGAGCCTCGGCCGGCTGGGCAGCCTGGCGATACCCGTGCTGCTGCGGATCCTGGAGGAGCCGGACGCCGCGGTACGCACTGCCGCCGGCCACGCGCTGCGGATCGTCGGCGAGCCGGCCGTGCCCGACCTGCTCCAGCTGGTGCACGGCGACGATCCGGACCTCCGTGGCCTCGCCACCGCGGTGCTGGCCGACATCGGCACCCCGGCAGCAGTGTTCGGGCTCTCGGAGCTGGGCCTGCTCCCGGCCATGGACTAACCCAGGAAGTAGACGACTCGGAAGTCTAGCTGGGGCCCGTCCTGCACGGCCACCGCGCAATCCACCGTGATCAGGCCGGTGTCCAGACTCTCCGGTGGGTTGGTCTCCTCGTCGCACTTGACGTAGTACGCCTCGTCCGGGTCGTCGCCGGCCAGCGCCCCGGAGCGCCATAGCATCATCAGCAGTTCCCCGATCTTCTGCCGGATCTCCTGCCAGACCTTCCGCTCGCGCGCGTTGCCGAAGATCACCCACTGAGTGCCGTGCCGGATGTTGCGGCCGATGAAGTTCATCAGCCGGCGAGTGCGCAGGAACCGCCAGGCCGGGTCGCTGGACAGGGTCCGCGCGCCCCAGACGACCGGGCCCTGACCGGCTGCGCTGGCCAGCGCGTTGATGCCATACGGGTTGAGCAGGCTCTGCTCGTCGAGCAGCAGGTCGGACTCCACCCCGACCGCGCCGCGAACGGGTTGGTTGGCGGCGTTGCGGTGCAGGTCGACACGGGAGTACACCCCGGCGAGGTGACCAGACGGCGGCACCGCGATCGTGCGGTTGTCCGGTGTGGGGATCCGCAGCCACGGGTAGTAGAGCGTGCCGTACTTCGTGTCGTACCCAGTGACGTCGGTGCGCCATTCCCGGACCTGCTGCACAGACAGGCCAGGCGGGCAGTCCAGGATCGCGATCCGGTCGCCCATCAGCTCGCAGTGCGCGATCAGGGCGAGCTGCACCGCCTTGACGTCCTCCATGTCGATGGCGCCGGCCCGGTATGCGGCCAACACGTCCGGAACAGCGACGACCGAGACGTCCTCGATCGCCTCGAGCCCAGCGAGCCCGGTGCGATCCTGAGCGTCGCCGACCAGGTCGTCGACGTCCGCCCGGGTCTCCTCGCGGCCGTTGACCCGTACGACGTAGCAGCTTTTCCCGCCGTTGGCAAAGAACCCGCGCACGGCGTGGCCGAGGTAGGTGCCGTCGACCACCCCGCCGAACCGGCTGGTGAACTCCTTCCAGTTGTGCACCAGCGTGGCCACGTCCGGCGGCCCCTCCGCAGCCAGCCCGACGAACGCCGCGATCGAGTGTTCGGCGACCCACTTCGGTTCGGCGATCTCCGTCTGCGGCCGGTCGATTGGGCGTCCATGGGACAGCAGCTCCTGGACAGGGAGTTCCTCGATGTAGACGCCCGGTCTCATGTAGTACGGCACGTCGGGCAAGCCTACCGCTTTCGCCAGTTAACACGCGGTGCTCGCCAGTCGTCACGCTTCTCTCTCCCCCGTTACCTTTTTGGTGGCTTCCGACCAGGGAGTTGTGGTCACCAACCTCGGCATGACTAATGCCCCCGTACCGCTGGGAGCGGTACGAAGCCACTGCTGACCTCGCCGACCTGGAGGCCGCCGTTGGCCTTCGCCGGCAGCTCGTCGCCGACGGTCGCGAAGCGAACGGCCTTTCGCGCGAGGACCACCTGTCGAACCTGGTGATCTTCCTAACCGTCTGGCAGCTGTACCGGCACGACGCCGGTGTGTACGCCGAGATCGCAGAACTGGCGGAGGCGCTCGGCGAGTCGGAGCTTCCCTCGGTGCACATCCGGCCGCTCCCATGGGTGCGCACCTACGAGGAAGGTGGCGCAGGCGTCCCGCCGTCGCCGTCGCAGGGACGCCGGGTGTTGTTCCTGCACACCTTCAAGGATCCTGCGGCCGACGTCGTGGTCCTCCGACACCTCGCCGCGGCGCTGGGACCGCACGACCGCATCGTGATCCTGAGCGATACCCGTGATGAGGCCACGCTCGCCGCCGCGGCCGGTGACCGTGTCGACGTGAAGGCGACCTCGAGTGCGGCCTGGACCCGTGTCGTCCACGAAGAGATGGTGCTGGCCGACGCGGTGGTCCTGCACCTGTCGCCGAAAGACCTGGCTTTCCCGCGCGTCTCGGCGCCGAAGGATCTCAGCGCCGAGTTCCCCCGGGATCTGTGCGAGATCGGCCCCAACGCCGGCCCCGCCCACCAGGCGAGGGTGATGGCAGCGCTGAGCCGCTTTGAAAGAAGACGCGGGGACAGCTACGCCGCCACCCCGCTCGGGTCGATCCCGACCGGAGCGGGTCTCCTGCGCGAGCTGGCGTTCCCGTCTCGCCTGGACCGGCTCTCGCAGACTGTGGTCGTCGCCGACAACGGGCACTACTACCACCTCATGCAGCGGATCGAGAATGCCATGATCAGCATCGCCGACACGATGACGATCGACGGCCGGTACCGGACGCCCCGGCTGACTGCACTCGAACGGCAGCTGGAAGTGCTCGACGAAGAAGTACGCGGTATCACCTTCTCGGCCCGTCCGGACGGTGGCCTGTCCCCGGCATTCACCGCTGCGCTGGCCACAGCCCTGGCCGACGTCGATCCGATAACCGGCCGCGAAAGTATGCTCACAGACCTGCCGGTCGGTGTGTCGCCGAATCCGCGGAGGCTGCCGCCGGACAACCAGCTGAAAGTGGTGAGCGCGACGCCAGTGGAAGACCTCCTCTACATCCCGCCCGGGACATTTGTCGAGATCTCGCAGGAGGACGCCCGACACTATTTCGACGACGAGGTCGTCGCCGAAGGCTGTCCTCGCCGCGGCGGCCCGTTCGACCGCGTGTTCTTCTACACGACGGGCCTCGAGCCCCCCCCCGGGCTCGACAGGCTCGCGGATGTCGACTCGCACGGCAAGTGCCAGACGTGCGGCCGGCGCTCCACGGTGTTCGGCCCCGACAGCCTCGCTCCCTTCTGAGGCCCTGAAGGCCCGGGGATGACGGCCGATCAGCCCGAGCCGAGTCTTCAACCACGCCGACCTGCTCCCGGACCGCACGCCTGGCGCTGACGCGGCCTGGGAAAACGCCCGTTCCGGCCCGCGCCTGCGGCGGCG
The DNA here is from genome assembly GCF_053586895.1 of Amycolatopsis sp. NPDC003731. Lineage (NCBI taxonomy): Bacteria > Bacillati > Actinomycetota > Actinomycetes > Pseudonocardiales > Pseudonocardiaceae > Amycolatopsis > Amycolatopsis sp. NPDC003731. The sequence continues at coordinate 29,181 of NZ_JBSFNC010000107.1, forward strand.
ACGTCGAGCTGAGACGGCGGTCGGGAAGGTACCTGCTTCCGGCTCGTTGCAGCTGCCGGACGACGAGTTCACGGACTGATACCTCCGATCCTGGTCGAGAAGCCTGACGAATGCATCGGACGGCTTGGGTGTCCGTCGCATAGGCGACGACCGCACGGACTCGGGGACATCTTGCAGCCACACCACGTCGCCGCGACGCCTCTGGCCGCATGGCAGCAGCCGGTGCGCCGGCTTGGCAGCTCGCCCCGGCGATCCTGATCTGCCTGACCGTGGCCGCGGTTAGCGTCGAGTAGGCACGCGTCGAAAAGCCGGGGGCGACTTCTTGCTTGGGTAGTTGTCGCGCGCCCCGTTTCGTCGCCGCCCACACGATGCACCAGCCGCGGTTGGGCTGCTGGGTACCAGAGCTGCTCCCATAGGATTGCGCGATGCTCGTCGGCATGTCCTCGACGCGGGACTCTTCGTGGCCTAGGCTGTCTGGCCCCAGTATCGTCGTCGCCGTGACGGCTCGGTACGATTTCAGCGCGGTTGCACTACGGCGACCCGCCGTAACAGGTGTTGTCTCATCACCGATAATTCGTCGATGAACCGCGAATACGAAGCACCGTCCAACTCGGTGTCCGGGTCGGTTTACGGCTCCGTGGTTCAAGCCGGAAACATAACCGGCCACGTGGTGCTACATGGGCCCCCCGGGCAGCTGCCCTATCGGTTCGGGCGGATGCCCCCGTTGGCTGGCGCCTTCCAAGACCGCGCCGAACTCGACATGATCACCATGGTCGGGGTCGATGACGGGGTGCCCACGACCATCCTGTCCGGTCTGGCCGGAGTCGGTAAGACTCAGGTCGCCGTCGCGGCGGTAGAACGTGCGTGGCGGAGCGGTGAGATCGACCTGCTGGCGTGGATCAACGCAGGGTCACGGGACGCGATCGTGTCCGCGTATTCGGCGTTGGTCGCCGAACTCACCGGTATCGCCGACGCCGAGCCGGAGCTGGCACCCCAACGCCTTCGGACGTGGTTGTCCGATACCTCCGCCCGCTGGATGCTGGTTTTCGACGGCCTGAAGTCGCCGTCGGATCTGCACGGCCTGTGGCCACCCGCCGTCCGGTCCGGTCGCGTCCTGGTGACGACACGCCGTCCCGACATCGCGCCGCGCGGTCGTCGGCGTCGGCTGGTCGAGGTCAAGCCGTTCTCTCCGGCGGAGGCACATGCGTATCTGCACGCCGCGCTCGCCGATGAACCGGCGCTTCTCGACGGCGTCGACGAGCTGGCGCACGATCTCGGTTACCTCCCACTGGCGTTGGCCCAGGCCGCAGCGTACCTGCTCGACCGGCACATCTCCTGCGCCGAGTACCGCCTGCGGTTCGCTGACCAGCGGATTCGGTTGTCCCGATTGTTTCCGGAACCGGCCGAACTCCCCGACGGCCATCAGGCGACAGTCGCGGCGACCTGGTCGCTGTCGATGGACCGGGCTGACCGGCTGCCGCCCATCGGCGTTGCTCGGCCCTTGCTGCAGACTGTCAGCCTGCTGGACTCTGGCGGTGTTCCGCTGGAATTGTTCTCGACCGGGGCGGTCGGTGAATTCCTTGCGGAGCGAACCGGACGCGCGGTCCGTGCCGGGGAGCCACGTGAAGGCCTTGACGTGTTGCGACGCCTGGGCTTGGTCCATCTCGACCAGCGTGCCCTCGTGCCGGTGGTGTTGGTACATCCGCTGGTTCAACGCGCGGCTCGGGATGGCCTGACCGAACCGGAGCTGGCAGAGCCGGCGCGAGTGGCGGCCGACGGCCTAATGGAGCTGTGGCCGGACGTCGAATACGACCCGGCGATCGGCGCGGTGCTGCGAGCGAATGCCACCGCGCTCATCCAGGTCGTCGGAGACGAACTCTGGCAGCACGGCGCGCACCCCCTGCTGGTGCGCGCCGGACGCAGCCTGGGGGAAAGCGGCCAAGTCGCCGAAGCGGTGGCCTATTTCGACCGGCTCGCCGACACCGCGGACGCCCGCCTGGGCGCCGGACACCCCACCACATTTGCGATCCGGGCTCAACTGGCCATCTGGCGCGGAGAGGCGGGCGACCGTGCTGGGGCCGCTGCCGCATTGGCCGAACTGGTCGACGATCAGCTTCGGGTGCTGGGCCCGGACCACCCCAACACCCTGACCACCCGTAATAACCTCGCCTACTGGCTCGGGGAAGCAGGCGATCCGGTGCGGGCAGCCACCGAACTAGAGGCGGTGCTCGCCGACCGCATGCGGGTGCTGGGCCCGGACCACCCCAACACTCTGACCACCCGCAACAACCTCGCTCAGTGGCGCGGGGAGGCGGGCGATCCGACCGGGGCGGCCGCCGCATTGGCCGAGCTGCTCGCCGATCAGTTTCGGGTGCTAGGCCCGGACCACCCCAACACTCTGACCACCCGCAACAACCTCGCTCAGTGGCGCGGGGAGGCGGGCGATCCGACCGGGGCGGCCGCCGCATTGGC
>NZ_JBSFNC010000108.1:0-31572 GCF_053586895.1 Amycolatopsis sp. NPDC003731
CGTCGCGAATGACTCATTCGGGACCTCGGACGTCCCGAATGAGTCATTCGCGGCACCGGCGGCAGGGGTTCGCGGCTCGTTGACGACTACGGCCGGGAACGCGATCCGGTTGTCTCGAAACGGTAACGAGACCGCGGCGATCAGCGCGTTTACAATTGCCGCAAGGGTTTCTACTATCCACCGGGGATCAAGGCTGCCGCCGGCGAGCGGGCAGCGGGGGTATCGGGTGGAGGTCGTGCATGACGCGCAGTGCGCGCAGACGACGGGACCGGGTCACGGTCGACGAACTGCTCCGGCAGACCGGGGAACGGCCGCGCAAACCGGGGTCGCGGGCGGCCGAACTCGCCGCGCGCCGGGGTTCCGGCGCCGAACCGGGGCCCAGCGGGGTGGCGCGGATGGCCTTGGCGTCGGCGGTGATCGTCGTGCTGGGCGGGCTGGTGGTCGTGCTCGCCGTGCGGCCCGACTCCGGGCCCGGTGACCGGCAGTTCCCGCAGCTGCAGCCGGCCACCGCCGTCCCGACGTCGACCGCGCTCGCCCTGCCGACCGAGACCACCACGCCGTCGCCGGTCGTGATGCACGCGCGCCGGACGCCGACGCCGACCCCGACCGTCACGGTCGAGCTGCCGCCGCCGCCCACCACCTCGAGCCCGGCGCCGTCCACCTGGGACCCGCGGTGGAACTACTACGGCTGCTACCCGTACAACTGCGGGCGGCGCTGACCCGCGAAGGCCCCCTCACCGACCCCGATGCCGGTGAGAGGGCCCCCGACAGCCCCACTACGGGTCCGGACGTCAGCCGGTGTAGCCGGCGACGATCTTGGTGAACGCGTACTTGTCCTGGCTGATGCCGCTGCACTCGCCGCCGCCGCTGCAGTCGCGGTTGGTGGCCCAGAACGTGAAGCGGGCCAGGTGGTGGCTGGTCGCGTAGCCGCGGATGGAGTTGAAGTTGGCCACCGTGACCGTCTCGCCCGCGTTGTCGGTCTTGCCGTTCATCGAGGAGAGGCCGCTGTGCCGGTAGGCGGTGTCGTCGTTCCAGCCGAACGTGGTCTTGAGCTGGTTCTTCAGCCCGTCGACCGCGGACTTCGTCAGCGCCGCCATGTCACCGCCGCTGGAGAAGTCGAACGGCATGACCGACCAGACGTCGACGGGGGCGCCGATCGCCTTGGCCTGGTTGATCAGGCGCTTGCCCCAGGAGTCGGGGCCGGTCGTGGTGGTGCCGATGGTGATCACCACGCGGAGGTTCGGGTTCTTCTGCTTGGTCAGCTTCACCGCGTTGAGGATGCGGTCCTGGACCGTGTTGTTCTGGAACTCGTCGGTGTTCTCGATGTCGAGGTCGATCGCCTTGAGGCCGTAGGCGTCGATCACCTTCTGGTAGGCGCCCGCCAGCGCGGAGGCCGACGTGCACTTCGAGCCCAGCTTCGTGCCGGACCAGCCGCCGAAGGAGGGGATCACGTCCCCGCCCGCGTTGCGGATGTTCTGGATCATCGTCTTGTCCGAGCCGGTCAGCGACCGGGTGCCGTCCCACTTGGGGTTGCAGGTCCCGTCGGACAGCACGAACGCGAGCGTAAACGCTTTCACGCCGGTCGCGGACATCGCGGCGGACGGGCTGGTCTGCCCGCCCCACTGGTACAGGTACGGCGAGGCGAGCACCGGGTCGACCGCGGCCATGGCCTGCGGGGCGAGCCCGACCGTCGTCGCCAGCGCGGCCGAAGCCGCGGCGGCGAGGGTGAGGAGACGGCGCACTGATTTCATGGGGGTCCTCCAAAAGCGCAGGTGGAGCACCTCCGGTTTGAGGCGGCGGGATCAACCCGGGAGGAGTGCTGTGTGCCACCACACAGTGGACTAGACCAATATGTCGTGTCAACCCTCCGTCGGTCGGAAAATGACCCACGGAGTGCCCGGTCACCGACGATGTCAAATTCCCCTGAAGGCGGATCGACATGAGCCTGCGTTCCGGCTACTTTGCCGAAATGGTGGGGGATTCCACGGTCGCCGCCGGCGGGGAACGCCGCCCGGGCCGGTTCCTGCCCGCCCTCGTCCTGCGGCGCTGGTCCCTGCGGCGGTGGGCGCTGTGGCGGCTGCCGCGCCGCGGCCAGGTCTGCTACCTCGTCGGGATCGACCTCCTGGCCGTCGCCGCGGTGGTGCTCGCCACCCTCCGCTTCCCGCCGCTCGCCGCGATGCTGGCGCCGTTCGCGCTGCTCACGGCCGGGATGCTGGTCTCGGCGGAACTCGCGCGGCCGGTCGAACGCCACCGCGAGGACACCCTCCTCGGGCCCGGTGTCGACACGCCGTGGGTCTTCGCCGGGGTGCTCGTGCTCCGGCCCGGCCTGGCCGTCGCGCTGGTCGTGCTCTCCGCGCTGCACCAGTGGTTCCGGGTCCGCAGAAGACCCGTCCACCGGCAGGTGTTCGGCGCCGCGGCGACGGCGCTGGCCGGGCTGTCCGCCGGTGCCTTCCTCACCGCGACCGGCGTCCGGCCGCTCGGCGAGGTCCTCGACGCGCGGACCGTCCTCCTGCTGACCGTCGCCGGGCTGGTGTTCCTCGCGGTGAACGCCGCGCTCGTGACCGGCGCCGACGGGCCCCGCCGGCCACGCGAAGCCGCGCCGGGCCACGCCTTCGACGCCGCGATGACGGCGTTCGGCCTCCCGCTCGCCTGGGCCGCCGTCGCCGCGCCGCTGCTGGTCCCGGTGCTGGCCGGCGCCACCGTCGTGCTGCACCGCGGCGGGCTGGGCAGCGGCCGCCGCGACCACGTCACCCTCGATCCGGGCACCGGCGTGCTGACCGCCGCCTCCTGGCGCGGCGCCGCCGAGGCCCGGCTGGACCGCCCCGGCGGCCCCGGCCCGGCCGTGCTGCTGCTCGACCTCGACCACTTCCGCCTCCTCAACGACCGCTACGGCACCCGGATCGGCGACGCCGTGCTGCGTGCGGTCGCCGGAACCCTGCGCGACGAGGTCCGGGCCGCCGACCTGGTGGGCCGCTCCGGCGGCGAGGAGTTCGCGGTGCTGCTGCCCGGCACCGGCCCGTTCGACGCGATGGCGATCGCCGAGCGCATCCGCCTGCGCATCGCCTCGACGCTGGTGGCGCTGAAGGCCTCGGGCGACGGCCCGCAGTTCGTCGGGGTGACGGTGTCGATCGGCGTGGCGGGCTGCGCGGACGGGCTCCTCGACGACGCGCTGCTGGCCGCGGAACAGGCGTTGCTGCAGGCGAAGGCGGCGGGCCGGAACCGGACGGTCTGCGCCGAGCCGGAGCCGTGAGAACGGGCTCTAGGACATCGTGATCGCGTCCAATTTCTCTTTAAGGTACTGCGACGCGATCACCTCCGGGTAGGTCCGGGTCCCCAGCGGCGGCGCCAATGACGTGATCCGCGCGTCGTGGTCGGTCTCGTAGAAGAAGATCAACGACACGAGGTCCTCGTCGGGCGCCGTCGCGGCCGGGGGGAGGACGCGGTGGCGGGTCGACCGCCAGCGGTCGCCCGTCCAGCGGGCCATCAGGTCGCCGATGTTCACCGTGAACGCCTCCGGGTGGAACGGTGCGTCCTCCCACTCGCCCTCGGCCGTGCAGACCTGCAGGCCGCCGACCCCGGCCTGGCGGTCGAGCACCGTGACCGTGCCGAAGTCGGTGTGCGGGCCGATCCGGAACTGGTCCGGTGCCGGGGCGCCGACGTGGGTCATCGGCGGGTACCAGTTGATGTTGAACGTGTACGTCGGGTGCCCGGTGTGCCGGGTGAAGTGGCTCTGGGCGAGGCCGAGCGCCGCGGCGAAGATCTCCAGGAGGTGGTCGGCCAGCGCCCGCATCCGGCGCATGTACTCGGTGGCCGCCTCGCCGAGCCCGGGCACCTCGTGCGGCCAGACGTTCGGCTGGAACCAGAACCCGTCGACCTCGGCGACGCCGGTGCGGGTGTCCGCGCCCGCCGAGTAGGACTCCTTGAGGTCGGGCGGGGTCTCGGTGCCTTCGGCGTAGCCGTTGGCCTCGACGCCGGGCGGCAGCCAGCCGCGGCCGCCGACCGTGACGGCGTAGCGCTGCTTGACGTCCTCGGGCAGCGCGAAGAACTCCCGCGCCAGCTCGCGCGTCCGGTGGCGCAGGTCGTCCGGGACGCCGTGCCCGGTGACCAGCAGGAAGCCGGACTCCCGCAGCGCCTGGTCGATCCGGCCCGCCACTTCGGCCCGGCCCTCGGACGTGCCCGCGAACCACGGCGAAAGGTCCACGAGCGGAACGGATGACGGCATACCGGCTCCTGTAGGGCGCTGTCTTCTTCTACACTGTCCTATTCGGACTTCTCGACCCCGATGTCCTCGAACCACAGGTCCGGGCGCGCGGCGATGAACTCCGTCATCAGCGCGGTGCAGCCGGGATCGCCGAGCAGGGTGATCTCGACCCCGAGCCCGGCGAGCCAGTCGTGACCGCCGTGGAACGTCTCGGCCTCACCGATGACGACGTGCCCGATACCGAACTGACGGACGAGCCCGGAGCAGTACCAGCACGGCGAGAGCGTGGTGACCATGATCGTGTCGCGGTAGTGCGGGCGGCGGCCGGCGTTGCGGAAGGCCGCGGTCTCGGCGTGCATCGACGGGTCGCCGTCCTGCACGCGCCGGTTGTGCCCGCGGCCCAGCAGCGTGCCCGTGGAGTCGAACAGCGCGGCCCCGATCGGCACGCCTCCTTCGGCCCGGCCCAGCTCGGCTTCTTCGCGGGCGACGGCGAGCAGGGCGTGCGGATCGATCGGCATGCGTCACTCTTTCCGGCCGGGGTGGCGCCTGGCAAGTGCTTGACGGCGAGACTGCACCTTCCGGCGGATAACGGACAGAAGCTGTCCGCGATGTCTGGCACACTGCATGCCATGTACGGCACATCGGAACGGCTGCTCAGGCTGCTGTCGCTGCTGCAGGCGCGCCGGGACTGGCCGGGTGCCGACCTCGCGGCGAGGCTGGAGGTCGACGTCCGCACGATCCGCCGGGACGTCGAGCGGCTGCGGTCCCTCGGGTACCCGGTGCACGCGACGCCGGGGGTGGCGGGCGGCTACCGGCTGGGCGCGGGCGCGGCCCTGCCGCCGTTGCTGCTGGACGACGACGAGGCGGTGGCGGTCGCGGTCGGCCTGCGCACGGCGGCGAGCGGCACGGTCAGCGGCATCGAGGAGACGTCGGTGCGGGCGCTGGCGAAGCTGGAGCAGGTGCTGCCCGCCCGGTTGCGGCCGCGCGTGGGTGCCCTGCAGGCGGCGACGCTGTCCCTGCCCGGGGCCGGCCCGACGGTGGACGCCTCGGTGCTGACGGTGCTCGCGGCGGCCTGCCGCGACCAGGAACGGCTGCGCTTCGGCTACGGCGACCGGTCCGGCGCCGCGACGCAGCGGTCGGTCGAGCCGTTGCGGCTGGTCTGCACCGGGCGGCGCTGGTACCTGGTCGCCTTCGACCTCGACCGGGCGGACTGGCGCACGTTCCGGGTCGACCGGATCGACGGGGTGCCGTCGGTGGGCTTCCGCTTCCCGCCGCGCGAGCCGCCGGCCGCGGACCTGGCGGAGTACGTCTCGCGGCAGATTTCGACGGCGCCGTACCCGCACCGGCTGGTCCTGCGGGTGGCCGCCCCGGCGGCGGTGCTGGCCCGGCGCATCCCGCCGTCGGCGGGCGTGGTGGAGGCGATCGACGAGGGCAGCTGCCGGGTCCGGACCGGGGCGAGCGACCTGGACGCGGTGCCGTACCACCTGGCCCAGCTGGGGTACGACTTCGTGGTCGAGGAGGCCCCGCCGGGGCTGGTGGAGCGGCTGCGGCAGGTGGCGGAGCGCTTCGCGCGGGCGGTGGATTAGCTCAGCCGCACGCGGTCGCTCTCGCCGTCGCTCAGGAACGCGGCCACCTCGCTTCCTTCGGCCGCGACCTCGCCGCGTTCGGTCTTCGTCAGGGGCCGCAGCGGGTGCACCGCGACCGCGCCCTCCGTCACCGTCCAGGTCGCCGAGACGCGGCCGTCGACCAGGACCACCCGTTCGCCGGCCACCGAGAGCCCGCGGTGGGCGTCGTCGATGATGCGGGTCCGGTCGTCGTAGCCGAGGATCGCGTTGTCGAACGCCGGCAGGAACCGGACCGGCGCGGGGGTCTCCGGGCCGGGCCGCGGCGCTTCGGGCAGGTCGAGCAGCTCGCGGCCGCGCTCGTCGCGGAAGGCCACCAGTTCCTCGCGCACCGCCTTCACCGCGGCCGGTAAGCCGGTCAGGCCGGACCACGCGCGCAGGTCGGCGGTCGCCGCCGGGCCGTACGCCGCCAGGTAGCGCCGGACCAGCGTCCGCCCGACACCGTCGTCCGGGTCGAGCGGGTCGGCGTCGCGGCCGAGCCAGGCGGAGAGGGGCAGGTTCCGCACGCCCGCCTTGGTGCGCCACAGTCCGCGCGGGGGCAGCTGCGCCGACGGGATCAGCGCGGCGACCAGCAGTTCGCCGAGCGGACGCGGGCCGGGATCGGGCCACCGGTCGGCGACCGCCCGCGCGAGCTCGCCCATCGAGCGGGGCTCGCCGTCGGCCAGCACCGCCCGGCCCGCCGCGGCGAGCTCGGCGAAATCCACGCCCTCGAGTTCGCTGCGGTAGGTGGTGACGACCCGCTGCCGCAGCATGGTGTCGAACCGGCTCCGCCACGCGAGGACGTCGTCGGCGGTCAGCAGGTGGACGGTGCGGCGCATGAGGTGGGTCCGGACGACCCGGCGTCCGGTCAGCAGCGCGTCCAGCGCGGCCGGGTCGAACCCGCGCAACCGCGACCACAGCCCGGTGAACGGTTCCTGGGGTTCCTGGGCCTGCAGGCCGGCGAGGTGGGCGACCGCGTCGAAGACGGGCAGGTCGGCGCGTTCGAGCAACAGCTGGCGGGCGAGGGTGGCGCGGTTGAGGGCCCGCGCGTTCAGGACGTGGTGCACGGGACCACCTTGCCGCAGACAGCGGTCAGGGTGTGTCCGCTACTCCGAGCATGCGCAGGACCAGGCCGCCGTACTCCTTGCCGAGCGCGGCCGGCGTCTGGCGGGCGCGCTCGCTGTACCAGCGGGCGACGTCGACGCCGAGCGAAAGCACGGCCCGGGCGGCGACGTGCGGGTCGGACACCGTGAAGACGCCGCTCCCGGCGCCCTCGGCGATGACCTCCCGCACGATCCGCTCGATCCGGCGCCGCAGCTCGGCGACCACCTCGAACTCCTGCTCCGGCAGCGCCTGCAACTCGTACTGGACGACCCGCGCGACGGTGTGGCGCCGCGCGTGCCAGGCCACGAAGTCCTCGACGATCAGCCGGATCCGCTCGACCGGGTCGGATTCCTTGGCGACGACGTTCTCGACCAGGGCGAGGGTCTGCTCGTGGCCGTACCGGCTGATGGCGAACAGGAGCGCGGCCTTCGAGGGGAAGTGGACGTACAGCGCGGCGGGGGACATCCCCGCGGCGCCGGCGATGTCCCGCGTGGTGGTGGCGTGGTAGCCGCGCTGGGCGAAGGCCTCGACGCCGGCCAGCATCAGCCGCCGGGCGGTCTCCGGCTGCACGTCCGGCCAGAGTTCGGCCGACAGCGACATCGTCATCCGGTGATCCTCCCAGCTCGCCCGCCCGCGCGGTCGTCCCCATTGTAAGCGGGCGCTTTGTGCGGGGGACCCGGCAGACACCCCCGGTCGAACACCCGTTCGAGGGTCGGGTACAGTGTTCGTCGGGTGGTGGTGCGGCCGCAGGGGAAGTGCGGTCCGCACCACCACCTTCGAGGAGGGAACGCGCTTGAGGACGTTGCACATCGCGCTGCGGGTGAGCGAGCTCGACCGGTCTCTCGCGTTCTACGCCGCCCTCGGCTACGAGGTGGTCGGCGAGGTCGCCGAGACGCCGATCGGGCACCTCACCATGCTCAAGCTCCCCGGCGACGAGTTCGTCACCGTCGAGCTCGTCCACGACGGCGGGCCGATCGAGCACGGCACCGACGTGAGCCACCTCGTCGTGCAGGTCGAATCGATGGCCGGCACGCTCCGCGCGCTGGCGGGGCACGGGATCGAGCCGGTCGGCCCGGTGCACGACGGCGGCGGCGACGCCCCGACGACGACCCTGGTCGCCGACCCGGACGGGCGCCGGATCGAACTGGTCCAGTGGCCCCCGGGCCACGCCGACGGCATGACCGCCGCCGACTGGGCGGAGGGCGGGAAGTGAACGACGGCATCGCGCCGGCGGGGAAATCGGATCGTTACACAACTTCGGGCCGCCTGGCGCGTCCGATGAGCGTGAGAACGATCCGCATGGCCGGCCTCGGCCTGGCCGCCTTTCTGCTGGCGGCGTGCAGTGGACAGTCCGAGACCGCGGGGACCGCGCAGGCGGTCGGGGTGGCCGGCCCGGCCGGAACGGCGACAGCGCCCGGGGTACCGGCCGCGACCGTGGCGTTCGAGGGCGGGGACCAGCTGAGCCCGAAGGACCCGATCGTCGTCAAGGCGTCCGGGGGGACGTTGCAGGCGGTCGCGGTGACGAACCCGCAGACCGGCAACGCCGTCGAAGGCGAGCTGTCGCCGGACAAGACGACGTGGACCAGCAAGGACCACCTCCGGTACGCGGCCACCTACCAGGTGGTCGCCACCGCGGTGAACCAGGCGGGCGCGGCGACCGAGCAGCGCGGGGAAGTGCACACGATCAAGCCGGCCGCGGTTGCCACTCCCGCGCTCTTCCAGGCGCCGTCGGGCGACTTCGGTGTCGGCCTGGTCATCGGCCTGAAGTTCGACCACGACATCACCGACAAGGCCACCGTGGAGAAGTCCTTCAAGGTGACGTCCTCGCCCGCCCAGGAGGGCGGCTGGTATTGGGTGGGCAAGCGCGAAGTGCACTACCGGCCCAAGGACTACTGGAAGGCCGGCTCGACGGTGAAGCTCGAGACGACGACCTTCGGCACGCCGATCGGCGGCGGCTCGTACGGCGGCCAGGACGTCTCGGCCACCTACAAGATCCACGACTCCTGGATCGCCAAGGCGGACGGCAAGACCCACCAGATCAAGGCCTACCACAACGGACAGCTGGTGAAGACCGCGCCGACCAGCATGGGCAAGACGGCGAACACCCCGCCGCGCGGCCCGACGCCGACCTTCAACGGCACGCACACCGTGCTGGGGAAGGAAGACCACAAGATCATGGACTCCTGCAGCTACGGAGTCTGCGAGGGCGACCCGGGCTACTACAAGGCGCCGGAGAACTGGAACGTCCGGATCTCCAACGACGGCGAGTACCTGCACGAGAACCTGAAGACGGTCGGCGTGCAGGGCAGCGACAACGTCTCCAACGGCTGCCTCAACATGAACACCGAGAACGCCAAGTGGTTCTTCGACAACTTCAACGTCGGCGACGTCGTCGAGGTGACCAACTCGGGCGGCCCCCAGCTGGCCATCAACAACGGCCACGGCGACTGGGCGATCAGCTGGAGCGCCTGGCAGGCCGGCAGCGCCCTTCGGTGAGGCAGGCACTCAGCGACGTCAGCAGTTCATCGAGGGGAACGGGGTCGAGCCCCAGGACGCTTCGAACGAAGCCCGCATGGCGGCGAGATCGGGCGCGAGCGGGGTGCCTCCCGAGGCATCCCCGGCGACGGCGCGCAGCGCGCCACCGGAGGCCAGCCGCCCCGTCCGGCGGGCAGGGCCGGACCGGTCATCGGGGACGGTGGGCTGCCAGTCCGTTTTCGTCCAGGGCGTTGAAGATGTGGAGATCGCCGCGGCTGGTCTTCAGCCAGAGACCGGTGGTCAGCCAGGTCGCTCTGGTGCCGACCGCGTTTTCGGCCGCGAAACGCGATGAGGTCGCGGCTACCTCGTCCACAGTGGCGTCCGCGATCGCCGCGAGTGCGGGATGCGCTGGTCGAACTTCTCCCAGCAGACCTCGAGTTGCGGTCCGTCATCCAGACGCAGGACAACGGGCAGGTCGGCGAACCATTCGTCGTGTTCGAGGGACCAGACTGTCCACGTTTCGGCAATCCGATGTCCCGTCAGGGACCGCAGCCGCGCGGCCTGCCGGTCGAGTTGGTCGTCGGCGGGCAGGAAAGCAGGCACCCAGCCGGAGACGTCAGGGTCCTTCGGAGTCACCGGCGAACGGTCCCACAGGCCGGCTATCCCGGCACCCTCGTTTCCGCACGATGACCGGTGGACCGGCACGGGCGATCCGCCTGGCCTTCCGTCTGCGACTCCGCGTGGGAGTCCTGGGGTCAATTGCGGTCGGCGGTCATTCGCTGGGTGCCCGTCGCGGCCAGGAGGTCGAGCTTTTCCCGGGCGTCGGTGCCCGGCCGGGGCGTGTAGACGACGACCCGCAGGTTCGAGCCCTGGGTGATGAGGACGTCGGAGTCGAGGTCGATCGGGCCGGCTTCGGGGTGCTCGATCAGCTTGTGCCCGCTCTGGTGCTCGGCGACCGACGCGGCCGCCCACAGTTCCCGGAAGCGCGGTGCCCGCTGCAGCCGGCTGATCAACGCCTCGACGTCCGGGTCGTCGGGGTACCGGCTGGTCGTGGCGCGCAGGTCGGCCACGAGGGATCGTTCGAACGCGGCCCGGTCTCCGGGGCTGAACCGCGCGGGGTTCGGCATGCCCTCGAACTGCATGAGCAGCAGGTTGCGGTGGTCCTCGGTCACCGTCGTCGGGTCGCCGAACGCCGCGGCGAACAGCGGGTTCCAGTGCAGCAGCTGCCAAGTGGCGTCGTACACGGCGAGCGGGTGGGTCTCCAGCCGTTCCAGCAGGCGGCGGACGCTGCCAGGAATCAGCCGGGGGACGCGGTGCGGGTCGGCCGAGTGTCCGGCCAGCCGCATGAGGTGTGCGTGCTCGGCGTCCGACAGCTGCAGCGCCCGGCCCAGCGCGGTGCAGACCTGGGCGGACGGATTGGCCGCGCGTCCTTGCTCGAGCCGGACGACGTATTCGATCGAGATGCCGGCGAGGACGGCCAGTTCCTCGCGGCGGAGGCCCGGAGCACGGCGGGGCGCTTTGTGCGGGATCCCCACGCTCGCGGGATCGAGGCGATCGCGCCATGTCCGCAGTGCCCGCCCGAGATCGTCCATGCGGTCATTGTGCGCTCAGCGGACCTCGTTCGTGGTGGTACCGGCTGTACCAGGACATGCCGTGGCTGCCTCTCGCCCGGGCCGCGGCGCAGGGTGACCCCATGAACGCAACCCAGTCCAGCACACCCTCCGAGCTCGTGATCGTCACGGGCGCAAGCACCGGCATCGGGCGGGCGACCGCGCAGCGGCTGGCCGCCGACGGCTTCCACGTCCTGGCGGGCGTCCGGACCGAGGCGGCCGCCGCGGAGGTGACGGCCGGGCGCATCGAACCGGTGCTGCTCGACATCACCGACGAGAGCCAGGTGAGCGCGCTCGCCGACCGGGTTCGCGCGGACCGCCGTCCGCTGCGCGCGGTGGTCAACAACGCCGGGATCGCGGTGAACGCCCCGATCGAAGCGCTGCCGCTGGCCGAGTGGCGTCGGCAGTTCGAGGTCTCGGTGTTCGGTCAGGTGGCGGTCGTCCAGGCACTCATGCCCGCTCTTCTGCGGAGCAAGGGCCGCATCGTCAACATCGGCTCCACCGGCGGGAAGGTCGCCATGCCGGGCTTCGGTGCCTACTCCGGCGCGAAGTTCGCCATGGAAGCCGTCAGCGACTCCTTGCGCCGCGAGGTGGAACCGTTCGGTGTCGCCGTCGCCGTGGTCATTCCCGGTGCGATCCGCACCAAGCTGACCGAACGCGGAAACGCGACGGCGGAACGGCTGATCGCGGGCATGACCCCGGAGCAGCGAGCCCGCTACACCGGACTCACGAAAGCCTTCCGCGCGACCACAGAAGCCTGGGGCGTCAACGGTTTGGACGCGAGCGTCGCCGCCGATGCCGTCTCGAAGGCGATCCGGGAGCGCAGGCCGCGGACCCGGTACACCGTCGGTCGCGACGCGGTTGTGATGACCCGGCTGACACACCTGGTCTCCGATCGTCTGCTCGACCGGATGGTGCGCCACACGATGGGGCTCTGAGCCCGCAGCTGCGCCGGGAGCGGTCAGCGCCCCGCTGTGGTGTGCGTGGAGAACTCGTTGCCGTCGGGGTCGGCCAGGACGACGGTGCCGTCGGTGCGGGTGTCGAGGTGGGTGGCGCCGAGGGAGATCAGCCTGTCGACCGTCGCCTGCTGGTCGCCGTCGGCCGGCAACAGTTCGAAGCGCTGGCGGTTCGGCTCCGGTGTCGCGGGTGTGCCATCCCAGGTGTCCCAGGCGATCTTCGTGCCGCCGTGGGGTGACTGGATTGCGGTCTGCTCGCCGCGGTCCCAGACCAGGGGCCAGTCCAGTGCCTTGCTCCAGAACAGGCCGGTCTGCCGGGTGCCGGCGCAGGTGAGTTCGCCCAGGGGGCCGCAGCCGGCGAGGTAGTCGTTGCCGGGCTCGATGACGCAGAACTCGTAGCCTGCCGGGTCGGCCAGGACGATGTGCGGCTCTTCGGGTTGCTGCCCGACGTCGAGGTGGTGGCCGCCGAGCTCGAGTGCCGTGGCCACGGTGTGCTGCTGGTCGTCGAGGTCGGTGCTGGTCAGGTGCAGGTGCATCCGGTTCGCGCCGGGGCGGCCGGCGCGGCCCGGGGTGAACCGCAGGCCGAGCTGGGTGTCCTCGCCCGGGAGCAGGAGACCGCCGGTGTCCTCGATGACTTCCCGGCCGAGCAGGCCGGCCCAGAAGCGGGCCGCTTCAGCCGGGTTGTCCGCTTCGAAGGTCACCGCCAGCAGTTCCGAATGCATCACCGGAACGTAGACACCGCTCTCCTGCGGCGGCAAACCATTATGGAACCGGCGGAAACTCGGGCGTGGGAGATTGCTTCCATGACAGTTGACCTCGAGACCGAGCGTCTGGTGCTTCGACCGTGGCGGGTGGCCGAGGCTGCCGTGCAGCGTGAGCTGTGGGCCGAACGTGATCCGCGAGTGCCGCCGCATCGGCGGATCGATGCCGCTGGGCATCCCACTGTTGCGGAGCTCGAGGAGGTGATTCGCGCGTCCGTGGGGTTGCTGGCGGTCGAGCGGAAGGCCGTCGGCGACGTCATCGGCTACTGCGGGGTGATCGGGGAAGACGAGGGACGACCGGAATTGGCGTTCGAGCTGCTGCGCCGGACCTGGGGGCGGGGCTACGCGACCGAGGCTGCGGTGGCTGTCCTGGACTGGGCCAGGTCGGCCGGGTACGAGCGCTTGTGGGCCACGGTGTGGGAGTGGAACACGGCCTCCCGCCGCGTGCTGGAGAAGCTCGGGTTCGTCGAAGTCGGGCGCGAACACGTGGACGGGATCCACGGACCTTCCTTGGTCACCTCGAAGCGGCTGTAGCACCTCGGGGCGACCGGCCGCCGATGCACAGTCCGATGGCCGCTCCTGCCAGGCACACCACCGACGTGATCAGGAAGATCGCGCGGTACTCCGTCAGCAGCGCCTCACGGACCGCGCCGAGGTAGTCGGCGAGGGCGCGGTCGTAGGCCCGCTGGGAGGGGAACAGGATCCGGATCGGTGGGTTCAGCGACGCCGTCAGCGTGTGGAAGTAGTGCAGGCCGAAGGCCGACACCGCCGCGACGCCGACCAGCATGCCGGTCATCCGCGCGACCACGACCGCGGCCGAGGCGACGCCGTGCTGGGCGCGCGGTACCGCACGCAGCGCCACGGCCGACAGCGGGGCGATCACCAGGCCGAGGCCCAGACCGGCGAGCGCCAGGTCGACGTCGAGGCGCGGCAGCCCCAGGACGGACCTGGCCGCGAGCACGTCCGCCGGCCAGCGGGACATCAGGAGGTAGCCGCCCGCGGCGAGCAGCATTCCGGCGCCGACGATCCAACGCTCGCCGATTCGCGTGGCGAGCAGGCCGCCGAGGAGCGCTCCGACCGGCAGCGCGACCAGGAACCTCAGCAGGAGCTCGACACTGCCGCCGTCGTCGCGGCCCAGCAGTGTCTGTGCGAACAGGTCGACGTCGACCAGGGTGATCATCAACGCCGCCCCCGCGGCGACACTCGTCCCGAGCGCCGTGAAGAACGGCCGCAGTGAGACGTTCGCCGTGTCGATGAGGCGGACTTCCGCGCGCGACTCCCACCAGAGGAACGCGACCAGACCGACCCCGGCACCGATCAGGAACGGCACTCCCCACGGCGGCAGCACCTGCTCGCGCGGGTTCGGGTTGTCCAAGCCGATGACGAGCAGCGCGAGCGTGAGCGCCAGCAGCAGGACACCGACGAGGTCCACGCGCGGCCGCTCGGCGGGTTTGCCGCCCCGGACGGAAACCTGCACCGCGACGGCGGCCAGCACGGTCAGCGGGACGTTCACCCAGAACACGCCGCGCCAGCCGGTCGCGGCGGCCAGCCCGATCCCGTAAAGCGGCCCGAGCACGCTGCCGAGCTCCTGCGCGGCGCCGACGGCCCCCAGCACGGCGGAGCGGCGGTTCCCCGGCCACAGGTCCGCGGCCAGCGCGAGGGTCACCGGAAGCAGCGCGCCCCCGGCGGTCCCCTGGAGCACCCGGCCCGCGACCAGGAGCGGGACCGTGCCGGCCAGCGCGGTGAGCACCGACCCGGCGAGGAACCCGCCGAGGCAGGCCTGCAGCAGCAGCTTGCGCCCGAACCGGTCGGAGTACTGGCCGAGCAGCGGCATCGCGGCCACGTAGCCGAGCAGGTAGCCGGTGATGACCGGCGTGACGATCTCCAGCCGGTTCACCGGGACGCTCAGGTCGTCGATGATCTGCCGCAGCAGGCCGACCACGACGTAGGTGTCCAGCGCGCCGAGCAGCACGGCGAGCCCGCCGGCGCCGACCGCGAGCGCGCGGCCGCCGCGCGAGGCGACCGGCCCGGTCACGCCGGCGCGGTCACGGTGACCGGCTTGTCCACATCGGACAGTGTGACGTCCACGGTGGCGCCGCCGGGGTACCCCAGCGAAGCCTTGACCGGCAGGTGGCCGCCGTCCTGACGGAGCCAGAAGGTGGCGTTCACGTTCGAGGCCGTTCCCGGCACCAGCGCGGTCAGCGCCTCCTTCGGGACCGTTCCGGCGACGCGGTACGTCGGCGTGCCACCGACGTCTTCGGTGCCTTCCGTGTTCGGGCCCTGGACCGAGGCCAGGACCTTCGGGATGCCGCGCTGCGGGTCGAGGATCGCGGACGGGTTGTAGATCGAGGAGCTCAGCGCGGCGGGGATCCGCTGGAACCCGCCGGTGGGTCCCTTGATGTACAGCGAGCCGTTCACCAGGACGAACTGGGCGTCGACGACCTGGCCCATCAGGTCCAGCGTGCCGGTGCCCTTCGCGCCGCCGCCGTTGGCCTTGGTCAGGTCACCGTCGACGCTGTGCACGCTCAGGCCCGGCACGGTGCCGGTGACCTTCAGCGTGAAGTGCGTGCTGGTGACGGCGCCCGCCGCCGACGCGCTGTCCTTGAGCAGGGCACCGGCGTCGGGCAACGTGGCGTCACCGCTCGAGGAACAGCCGGTGACGATCGCCGCGCCCAGGGCCAGGACCGCGAGCAGGCTACGCCGCAGAATCATGCGCACACCCTAGATCAGGAGCCACCCCCAGGCACGAACCGCCTCGTGACGGCTGCTCGGCCGGAACACTGCGGTGCGTGAACGGCGGGGACAGTTGCCGGCGCTCGGACGCCGTACTCCCGGCGTCACGTGGTTGATCGTGGAATGGGGATTTCGAGCGCGGTCGTGCCGGCGAGCAGGGTCAGGGGTCCGGAATGCGCAGGGGGTGCCGGGGACCACTGCATGCGCAGCCGGTCGAGGTGGTCGCCCGATTCGGCCGAGCCGCCGGTCCGGCGGTACGCCGTGCCCTGCTCGTCGCGGAGTTCCCAGGTGACGTCGGCCAGGGGCGAGCCGGCCACCGTGCGGGCCGGTGGGTCGGTGGCTTGCCCGCGGCGTCGGCGGTTCAGCCAGTCCAGGTGCTCGCGCGCGGCCTGGGCCCGCCTTTCGCGGTGCTCCGGGCCGGGGTGGGTGTAGAGGTCGACCAGGATCCGGTCGCTCCACAGCTCCGCCGAGATCAGCATCACCGGCCGTCCGCCGAGGTGCCCGAGGTGCCGCGGCCCCGCCAGCACACCCCGCAACGTCGGCGGCTCGGCCGGCTCGGGGGCCGCGACCGGGGCCGATCCCGTCCGCGCGGCCACGGGAGCGAAGGTGCCCCCGGCCGTCGAAGACGACACCGAGGCTGTCACCGACCGGATTTCCGGCCTGATCCCGGCCTCCTCGAGGGCGTCGAGCGCGGCGCTTTCCTGCTCGTCGGTGAGCACCCCGGTGGCACCGAGGGCCTCGACCTGCGCCGCGAGCCGGCTTCCGAGCATGCGCAACGGATCCACGGAAACCACGCCGGCGGACTGTTCGCGCCGGACCCGGCTCACCCCGGCCACGGCCGGTCGGAAGACCTGCGCCAACCACTGTTCCCCGGACAGCGTCATGACTTCAATTTACCTTTGCCCACAAGACATTTTCACGGGGAGCGCGGAAGTGGCCGGTCAGCGCGTTCCCGCGATGGCGTCTTTGATCACCTGCGCTTCCCCGTCCAGGAGCAACCTCTCGAGTTCCGGGGCGTGCCTTTGATGGTCCAGCCGTCGCCCGCGTAGCGTCCCCTCGCACCCCAGGCGTGAGCCTGCCATCGTCCCGTGGGCGATGCTAGGGGTGTGGAGTACGTGTCCCGAGTGCCGCGACCGCCGCTGGACGGGCTGATCGACGACCTCTACTACCTGGAGGGCGCGCCGCCCTATGCCCGGCTGATGCTGCCGCCGATGCCCGGGGCCTTTCTCATCGTCAACCTCGGGGCGCCGTTCCGCATCCGCGGTGGCACCGACGCCGAGACGGCCGGGTACGCCGACGGCTGCGTGGTCAGCACACCCACCCGCGCGCTGGAATTCGGCTACCCGGTCCCGACGCGGTCGGTCGGCGCGCACATGAAGCCGTGGGGACTGGCGCCGTTCCTGCCGATGCCCGCGGGCGAGCTGTGTGACCGGCCGGTGACGCTGGAGCAGGTGTGGGGCCGGGCCGCCGTCGCCGAGCTGCGCGACCGGCTGGCCACGGCGGCCGGACCGCACGAGATGCTGACGCTGCTCGAAGAGGAGCTGCTGCGACGGCTGACCGAGACCGCCGGCCTGGAGCTGGTCCGCCACACGAGCGGGGTCATCGCGGCGGCCGGCGGGGCGGTGGCGATCGGCGACCTGAGCGTGGCCGCCGGGGTCAGCAGCACGCACCTGGTCCGGCGGTTCAAGGAGCTCGTCGGTGTCACGCCGAAACGGCTGGCGCGCACCCACCGCTTCACCGCGACCGTGTTCGCGATCGACCCCGCCGGGCCGATCGACTGGAGCGGCCTCGCCGGGGGAGCGGGCTACTTCGACCAAGCCCACTTCGGCCACGAATTCCGGGCTTTCACCGGGCTGACGCCCACCCGGTACGTCGAGGTCCGGCGGCGGTTCCTGCGCGAACACCCGGGTCACGTGCTGGACGGCT
The DNA here is from genome assembly GCF_053586895.1 of Amycolatopsis sp. NPDC003731. Classification (NCBI taxonomy): domain Bacteria; kingdom Bacillati; phylum Actinomycetota; class Actinomycetes; order Pseudonocardiales; family Pseudonocardiaceae; genus Amycolatopsis; species Amycolatopsis sp. NPDC003731. The sequence goes on from NZ_JBSFNC010000108.1 coordinate 17,368, forward strand.
GGCCGCTGCCCGCCGATTGATTTCTTACAAGAGCCACCGCGCACGACGGGCTAATTTGGGCACCCCCAAGCAAAGGAGGGCCCGTGGGCAAGGTGGTCATGTACAGCTCGGTGTCGGTGGACGGCTTCATCGCGGACGAGAAGGACCAGCCCGGACCGCTGTTCGACTGGCTCACCGGCGGCGACGTCCCGCTGGACGCCGGCGGCGTCCTGAAGGTGTCGCAGACGTCCTACGACCACGTCCGGCCGTACTGGGACGGGATCGGGGCGACGATCGCCGGCCGCCACGTCTTCGACCTGACGGACGGCTGGGACGGCGTGCCGCCCGCCGGGGTCGACCACGTGGTCGTCGTGACGCACCGGCCGCCGCCCGAGGGCTGGGACTCCGAGGCGCCGTTCCACTTCGTCGACGGGGTCGAGGCAGCGGTGGCGAAGGCGCAGGAGCTCGCGGGTGACCGCGTGGTCGAGGTCGCCGCCGGGGACGTCGGTGGCCAGGTGCTGGCCGCGGGACTGGTCGACGAGGTGCGGATGGACGTCGTGCCGGTCGTGTTCGGGACCGGCAAGCGGTTCTTCGGGCCGGTCGACGGGCAGCGGTTGCTGGAGGATCCCGAGGTGGTCATCCGGGGCAACCGGGTGCTTCACGTCTGCTACCGGGTGCGTCGCTGATCGCCCCGCGGGGTTTCAGCACCACGGCCGGTAGATCGAGTGCCGGCCGGGGCCGGGCCGTGGCGCACCGGGCCGATTTCTTCCCGCGTCAGGCGTCACTTTCCCGGGTGAGCGGCCCGATTGTCCGGTTTTGCCCGTCTTCGAGTCAGGCCGATTCGGGTTGTGGCACGAAGGCGGGAAGCGCGTCGAGGCTGTGGCGCACGGCCTCGGCGCCGTACTCGAACATCTGCCGTTCGTACGCGCCGACCGCGCCGGGGAGGTCCGGGCCGCCCTCGGTCAGGCAGCGGCGCAGCAGGTCCGCGTCGCGCAGGGCGGTGTTCGCGCCGTTGCCGCCGGTCGGGGAGGTGGCGTGGATGGCGTCGCCGAGCAGCGTGACCGGGCCGGGCGCCCAGCGCTCGCCGGGCTCGACCACCCGGATGGACAGCAGGGTGCTGTTGTCCGGGTCGGCCTGCTCGATGAGCGCCCGCAGGTCCGGGTGCCAGCCCTCGGTCCGGGCCAGCACGGTCTCCTGCGGGGTCAGGCCGCCGGCCGGGCCGTCCGGCGGCAGGATCATGGCCCAGCGCACGTAGTCGCCGACGTCGGGCAGGACCACCTCGGGCGCCAGCGTCTCGGCCGCTTCCTTCGGCGGGGTGCGGAAACGCATCGCGCCGAGCAGCAGGCTGACGCCGTTGCCGGCGATCTTCGAGCCGAACGCCCGCGCCAGTCCGGCGAACTGCCCGGTCAGCGGCGTGCGGCCGATGACGAACCGGACGCCGGTGTCGGTCGGCGTGGTCTGCGGCGAGAGCACCGCGCGGACGGCGGAGCCGACCCCGTCCGCGCCGACGAGCAGGTCGGCGACGACCGGGTCCCCGTCCGCGAACCGGGCTTCGACGCGGCCGTCGTCCAGCACGTCGTAGCCGGTCAGCGCGGCACCGGTGCGCACGGTGAGCCCGGTCAGCAGCAGGTGGCGGAGCACGTGCCGGTCGATGACGGTGCCGGTTCTCCCGGGGCCGAGCTCGCCGATCTTGTTCAGCCGCGGGTCCAGGACGAGCCGCTCGCCGTAGGCGTCGCCGGTGATCGCGTCCAGCAGCGGGTGCCAGCGTGGCGGCAGACAGCCTCGGAGCGCCGCCAGCCCGGTGGGGTTCAGGACGAGCCGGTAGCCCTGGAACCGCGCGGTGATCGCCGGGTCCCGCTCGTGCACGTCGGCTTCGATGCCGGCCTGGCGCAGGCCCTGCGCCAGGCACAGGCCGCCCAGACCGGCTCCGGCGATGGAAACGCGCATGTCAGATCCCTTTCGAACTTAGTTCGTTCGTGACGAACTAAGTTCTAGCACGCGAACTTAGTTCGTCTCAAGCTATAGTGATCGACATGCCCACGGACCCCCGGCAACGCCGAGCCGCCCGGCACGCGGGCAACCCCGCGGCCCCGTCGCCCAAGAGGCCGATCACGGTCGACCGGATCACCGACGCGGCTCTGCAGGTCGTGGCGGCCGAGGGCTACGACGCTCTGACGATCCGCCGCGTCGCCGCGGTGCTCGAAACCGGGCCGTCGTCGCTGTACGCGCACATCGTGAACAAGGACGACCTCGACGACCTGCTCATCGGCCGGCTGTGCGCCGGGATCGAGCTGCCCGAACCGGACCCGGCGATCTGGCGGACGCAAATCCTCGACGTGTACGGCCGGATCCGGGATCAGTATTTGCGGTATCCCGGCGTTTCCCGGGCTGCGTTGGGCATGGTCCCCACCAACCTCGACGCGCTGCGGGTCCGTGAAGGGCTTTTCGCGATTCTGCTGGCCGGCGGTGTCGAGCCGCAGGCCGCCGCGTGGGGCCTTGATGCGCTGTCTCTCTACGTCAGTGCGTATGCGTTGGAGCAGTCGCTGGTGCGGCAGCGGCGGAAACGTCCGGAGGATGAATGGGTGGTCGGCCAGGGGGAGCTGCTGGACCGGTTCGCCGCGCTGCCGGCTGATGCTTTCCCGCAAACGCGGCGCTTTGCCGCCGAGCTGACTTCCGGGAGCGGGGACGATCGGTTCGAGTTCACCGTCCGTTTGATCGTGGACAACCTCAGCCGGACCCCGTCGTCCCGATGATTCCGTTGAAGACTCGTTCAGGTGACGTTTTTCCTGGACGGTAACGGCCGGTGAAAAAGCTGCGACCTCCGGACAACCGCGGCCCGACGGCGTCCTGCACGGGCAACGGACGTTTCCCGAAAGGAGGTCGGCGTGAGCGTCGAAAACCGGGAAGAAAACATTCACCAAACCTACCTGGCGCTTCGCGTCGCCATGGTCATGCTCGTGGCGCTGCTGTTCCTCGCCATCCTCTTGCAGTTCCTGTTCGTCAATGACGGTCTGTGCTGGCAGCATTCCATCAGCGCCTACTACTTCACTTCGGTGCGGCCCGTTTTCGTCGGCGTTCTGTGCGCGATCGGCACGGGCATGATCGTCTACCGCGGGAACACCGACTACGAGAACACCGCACTCGACTGCTCGGGGTTCCTGGCGTTCATCGTCGCGTTCGTGCCGACGGAAATCGACGACGCCTGTCTTCCGGTGAACGGGCCGAGCCGGCCCGAGATCGAGGCGGCGGTCAAGACCGATGTCGGCGCACTGCTCGTGATCGGGGTGGCCGCCACGGTCTTCGGCCTGCTCGCGCGGAAACGCCGGCACGGCCGGTTCGAACGCCCCAAGCCGTACACGCTCATCTCGCACCTGGTGACGCTGGCGGTTTTGTCCTTCGGAATCTGGCTGTACTGGAACAGGCAAGACTGGTTCCGTGACCACGGCCACCTCTACGCGGCGATACCGTTGTTCATCGGGATCGTCATCGTCGTCGTGGCGAACGCCTGGTCCGCCCCCCGAGGGAACTTCACGGTCTGGTACATCGTGGTCGCCGCCTTGATGGGCGGGTCCCTCCTGACCGGAGGAATTCTCTGGGTCGTCGGCGTGCAGCACTGGGCGTTGTGGCTGGAGGCGCTGATCATCCTCTGGTACGCAGTGTTCTGGCTCGTCCAGACGGTGGAACTCGGTGGCGCGGCGAATCGCGCCGAAGCCACGTGACAGCTGGTGATCGCCGCCGCGGTGCGGTACAACCGGGAGCGTGGCCGAGCGCGTCCGGCGTCCTGACCCGCACGTTTCCGTCGAGCGTGACGTGCTGGTGCGGTACCTCGACGCGTGGACCGCCACCGTGCTGCGGTCGCCCAAGGGCGGGACCTACGTCGAATGCGGGGAGTTCGCCGCGGAGGCCTTCCGGGTTTTCGGGGAGTTCGCCGACCGGCTGGGGGAGCATCACCTGGAGGTGGTCCTCGTCGGCCGGGCGGCGCCGGGTGGGGCTCCGGGTGGGCTGGTCGTCCGGACCGTCGGCGAACTCCGGGAGGTCGGCGTGCGCGGGCCGATGCTCGCGCACCTCTCCGGTGACTGGCCGGCCTCCCTGGTGCGGGGCAAGGCGCACGAGGTCCTCCTGGCCGCCGAACCGGGCTCGGACCACCGGGAACGCTTGAAGGCGGCCGGGCTCGGGTGTGCCGTGGCCGTGGATCTGGTGGCGGACAACGGAAGCGTGAAAACGCTCGTGTTCGCGACCGCCCACGGCCGGCATCTCGCCACCTTCAAGAACGAACTGTGGGCGGCCGATGAGTTCGCCGGCATCCGGTACCGCGATCCGCGGGACCCCGAGGGCACGCTCGTCGACATCTCGCTCACCCCGCAGCTGCTGCCGCTGCGGCGGGCGCTGCTGGCGGAACTGGAGCGGAACGGCCCCGCCACCGTCGCCGCCCTCCAGGAATTCACGTTGCTGGAAACGATCTACCGCGCCGAGGACGCCGTCGGGGCGCTGACCGCCGCCGTCGCCGCGGGGCAGGCCGGGCGGGAACCCGAGAAGGGCCGGCTCACCTCCCGGACGGTTCTGAGAGCTGAACCGCGGCCGGGGTGAGCGTCGGGCGCAGGGCGGCGACCACCGCCGTCGTGACGACCAGGTGCATCAGCATCAAGCCGAAGACGTTGGCCGCCGTGGCGCCCGCCGCGAACAGGAGCAGGTCGGGGACCCAGGTCAGGGCCAGGACCGCCGGGACGACCACGCGCAGGGCCTGCGGCGCCCGGCGGGCGAGCACGAACCAGCCGATGGTGCCGAGCAGCAGCCCGGCGGCGGTCGCGGGCAGGTAGGACGCGGGGTTCAGGCCCATCGCGATGCCGCCGTCGTCGAGGGCCAGTGTGCCGAGCGCGATGGCCGTGTTCGCCGCGGCCGCCGCCAGCAGGGCGAAGCCGAGGCGGAGGACGGTCATCGAGGTCAGTCGCGGGGTGGTCGTCATCGCTCCTCCTTGGGTTTAACACGCAACCCAAACGGTAGATTGGGTTGCGTGTTAAAGTCAAGGCGTGCGCGAGGAGGAGCCGGTCCGCTGGCTGGACGACGACGAACGGCGGGCGTGGATCAACCTGGCGAAGGTCCTGCTCACGCTCCCGGGCGCGCTGGAAAGCCAGCTGCTGCGGGACGCCGACCTGACGCTGCTGGGCTACATGATCCTGGCCCGGCTGTCGGCCGTGCCCGGGGAAAGCCTGCGGATGAGCGAAATCGCCGAAATGGCCAACGGGTCGCTGCCGCGGATTTCGCACGCCGTCGCGCGCCTGGAAGACCGGGGGTGGGTGGTGCGCGAAGTCTGCACCGGCCGGGGCCGCCGGTTCACCACCGCGACGCTCACCCCGGCCGGACGCGCGCACCTGGCCGCCTCGGCGCCCGGGCACGTCGCCACCGTCCGCCGGCTGGTGACCGATCCGCTCGGCGACGACTTCGTGCGGCTCGGCGACGCCGTCGCGCGGATCGTGGAAACCCTGGGCCTGCCCACGGAAATCCTCGCAACCGAGTAGGTGTGGAGTTCTCCGGCCGGCCGCGCCACACTGGTCTGCGGTTCCGGAGAACACCCGAGGAGGGGTGCGGGATGCCCACCGCCATCGAATACGCAGCCGCCGGGCACTGGCACGAGCAGAACGGGTGCGGGAGTGGTCCGCCCGCCCGGGATTTCCCCGCCGGCGAGGTCACTCTCGCCGCCTCGGTGGCGCACCAGGACGTCGTGCCGGCGCCCGCCGAAGGGTTGCTGCTCACCGGCCTGCCCGTGGCGCTGCTCGTCGCGGCCGTGGTCTGGCGACGGCGGCGCGGAAGCAAAACCACGGCCGAGTAGGGGCCCGTCAACTCCCGCGGTACCGAAGGTCAACCCGCGGCGCATGACGCACCGCAGCCGGGCGGATACGGTGGCCCGGTGCGGGCGGCGTGGACGCGGGTGCGGCGGTACGGGGAAGCGCACCCGCAGCTGCTGGACGGCGTGGTGTCGTGGCTGGTCGACGGCAACGGCGACACCACGCCGGCGAAGTGCGCCTCGAAGACCCACACCAGCGTCGACGGCTGAGCACGGACGGACCGCCACCCAGGGAGCTCAACGTCCCCGGGCGGCGGCCGTGCGGTGGCGGTACAGCAGCCACACGAAGTAGGGCGCGCCGAGGACCGCGGTCATCAGGCCGGCCGGGAGCTGGCCGGGGGCGAGGACCGTGCGACCGACGGTGTCGGCCGCGCAGACCAGAATCGCGCCCAGCACCGCGGCGGCGGGCAGCAGGCGGGAATGCCGGCTGCCGACGATCGCGCGGGCCGCGTGCGGGGCGACCAGCCCGACGAACGTCAGCACCCCGATGCCCGCGACCGCCGCGCCGGTCAGCAGGACCGCGCACGACAGCAGCAGCAACCGCGTCCGGGTCACGGGCACGCCCAGCACGCGCGGGGTTTCGTCGTCCAGCGCCAGCAGGTCGAGCTCACGCCGCGTGCGGACCAGCACCGGTGTCACCACCAGCAAGGCCAGCGCCATCGGCACCAGGTGCGGGAAGGCCCGGCCGTAGGTCGAACCGCCCAGCCAGGTCAGCGCCTTGGTCTCGTTCCACGGATCGGACAGCGTGATCAGCAGCGTCACCACCGCCTGCGACGCCGCGTGCACGCCGAAACCGATCAGCACCAGGCGTTCGCTGGTGAACCCGCCGCGGGCGGCCACGGCGAAGACCACCGCCATGGCCAGGGCGGCGCCCAGGCCCGCGGAGCCGGTCAGCGTCCAGAACCCGGCCCCGGACACGGCCGTGATCACCGCGACCGCGCCGAGGCCCGCGCCGCCGACGACGCCGATCATCCCCGGCTCGGCCAGGGGATTGCGGGCGACCGCCTGGGTGAGCGCGCCGCCCAGCGCCAGTGCCGCGCCCGCCAGCAGCGCGGCCACCACGCGGGGAACGCGGGTGTCCAGGACACCGGTGACGATCGGGCCCGCTTGCCCGGTGACCCAGGTGACGACGTCGCCCAGGAGCAGTTTCGCGTCCCCGAGCAGCACCGCGCCCACGGCGACGCCGGCCAGCACGAGCACCAGCACCGCCAACGTCATCCGATACCGGGTCGCGCTCACCCCGCCGCGGGCGCCGGCCGCGGGTGGTTCGGCGGTCGCGGACGTGATCCGGGCGGTGCGGGCCAGGACCACGAGGAAGAGCGCGCCGAGGATCGTCGTCACCACGCCGGTCGGCACCGCCAGGGCGCGTTGCGGGCCGATGACCGCGCGCAGCAGCACGTCCGCGCCCAGCAGGAGCGCCGCGCCGAGCGCCGCGGAGCAGGGGAGCAACGCCGCGTGCCGGTGCAGGCCCGGCACCACGGTCGCGAGCAGCCGGGCCACCGCCGGTGCGGCGAGGCCGACGAACCCGATCGGGCCGGCCAGCGTCACCGCGGTCGCGGCCAGCAGCACGGCCAGCGCGATCGCGGCGAACCGGGTCCGTCCGATGTGGACACCCAACGTCCGGGCGTGGTCGTCGCCGACCTGGATCAGGTCGAGCTGCCGGGCCATGCCGAGCAGCACGGCCAGCGCCACCCCGGCCACCGGGCCGAGCGTGCGGATGCCGCCGAGCCCGTTCTGTTCCAGGGAGCCCTCGCCCCAGGCGAAGAGGCCGCGGGTTTCCTGGGCGTACAACAGCAGCAGCACCTGGGTCACGGAGATCAGAGCCAACGCGATCGCGGTGCCGGCCAGCACCAGCCGCACGATCCCGGTGCCCCCAGTACCGGACAGCGCGAGCACGAACACGGCCGCCGCCAGCCCGCCCGCGAAGGCGATCCCGGCCGCGCCGAGCAGGGGCAGCGAGACGCCGAACGCGGCGACGGCGACCACCGCCAGGTGCGCGCCGGCGTTGACGGCCAGCGTGTCCGGCGACGCCAAGGTGTTGCGGGACACCGACTGCAGCACCGCGCCGGCCACGCCGAGCGCGCCCCCGACGACCAGCGCCGCGAGCAGGCGCGGCAGCCGCGACTCGACGACCACCGCGGTCGTGTCACCGGTTGCCCTGCCGAAGACCAGCCGCAGCACGTCCAGCGCATCCAGGTTCGCGGTGCCCTGCGTCAGGTGCACGGCCGAACCCAGCAGGATGAGCGCGCCGAGCCCGCCGCCGAGCAGCGCGAGCCGCCCGCGGCGCCGGACGGCGACCGCGGGCGGGCCGGGCTCGGTCAGGGTGACCACGCTACTTCTCGAGCGCGGCGACGGCCGCGTCGACGAACTGCGCCATGGACTTCGGGCCGCCGAACATCCAGAGCGAGTCCGGGAAGCGGTGCACCTTGCCGCTCTTGACGAACGGGAGGTCGGTCCAGATCGCGTTGCCGGCCAGCTGCTGCTGGTACGGGTCGCCGTCGGCGTTGTTGGCGATGTACCAGAACCGCACGTCGGGCAGCTTGGTCAGGCCTTCGACGTCGGCCTGCGCGAGGCCGTAGACCGCGTCGCCGTCCATCGGCCAGGCGGTTTCGAGGCCGAGCTCGGCGAACACCGCGGAGACCAGCGCGCCCTTGGTGTAGGGGCGGATGCTGACCGAGCCCGAGGTGACGTAGGCGTCGGAGAAGGCGACCTTCTGGCCCGCGGCGCCCCGCTTCTCCACCGCGGCCCGGCCGGCGGTCAGCTTCTGCTCGAACTCGGTCTTCAGCTGCGCGGCCCGGGTTTCGGTGCCGGTGGCCTTGGCGATGGTGTCCAGGTTGGCGTACATCCCGGCGATCGGGTCCTTGGCGGTGCCGCCGTTGATGACGATGACCGGGACCTTCGCCTCGATCTGCTCCAGGGCCCCTTCGGTCACGCTGTCGGTGACGACCACGAGGTCCAGGCCCAGCGAGCCGAGCGTGTCGAGGCTCGGTTCGCCGCGGGTGCCGATGTCCTTCGGGGTGCCGTCGAGCTTTTCGGCGCTGACCCACTGGCCGTAGCCCTTGATGTCGGCCACGCCGACCGGCATGACGCCGAGGGAGACGAGGTGCTCGACGGCGTTCCACTCGGTCGCCGCGACGCGCTTGGCCGGGCCGGGCAGCTTCACCTCCTTGCCGCGCGAGTCGACGACGGTGATCGGGCCGGCACCGCCGGTGGCGGCGGCGTTGCTGGTGGGCGCCTCGGTGGTGCCGCAGCCGGCCACGAAGAACGTGGCGGCCGCGGACAGGCCGAGGAGCATCCGGGTGATCCGCATGTTTCTCCTGTTTTCCTTGGGTCAGACCGACGCGGTGCGCGGTGCCGCGTCGTTGAAGCGGCCGACCGCGCGGGTGTGGATCCGCCCGTCGGCCGGGTCGGCGACGACGTCCACGCGGATGCCGTAGGCGCGGCTGAGGTTTTCGGCCGTCAGCACGTCGGCGGGGGTGCCTTCGGCGGTGACCCGGCCGGCTTCGAGCAGCAGCACCCGGTCGGCGACCGCGGCGGCCTGGTCGAGGTCGTGCAGCACCACGCCGACGCCGACCCCGTGCCGGTCGGCCAGATCGCGGACGACGTCGAGGATTTCGACCTGATAGCGCAGGTCGAGGAAGGTCGTGGGCTCGTCGAGCAGCAGCAGCGCGGTGTCCTGGGCCAGGCAGGCGGCGAGCCAGACCCGCTGCGCCTGCCCGCCGGACAGGGCTTGCACGGGCCGGTCGGCGAGGGCGGACAGCCCGGTCAGCGCCATCGCCCGTTCGACGGCGGCGGGCCCTTCGGGATCGCGGCCGCCCCAGCGGGACCGGTGCGGGTGCCTGCCGAACTCGACCAGCTCCCGGACGCAGACCCCGCCGGGCGCGGTCCGGTGCTGCGACAGCAGGGTGATCCGCTTGGCGATGTCCTTTCCGGACAGTGCGCGCAGGTCGGCGCCGTCGGCGAAGGTGACGGACCCGGCGACCGGCGGGTGCAGCCGGGCGAGCGCCCGCAGCAGCGTCGACTTCCCGCTGCCGTTCGGTCCGATCAGCGCGGTGACGGTCCCGGCCTGCAGCGAGAGGGAAGCGGCACGCACGACGACGTCGCTGCCGTAGGCGACATCGATCTCCTGGGCGTGCACGCCGGAGCGGGGGACGAGGGACACAGGAGGACAATAAGGTCAGGCTTACCTAACCAACAAGGTGGCGGGCAGCACAATCCGGACGCGCTGCCGAGGTCTGCCCCGACCGGCGAACGCCCGGATGGCGGTGTCGCGGTGGTGGACGATGGCGAGGGGAGGGGTGGTTCTGATGCCGCGTGAGGAAAGCCCGTTGCCCGAGGGGGACCTACCGCTGGTGGAGTTCGCGCGCTCCCTGCGGCTGGTGCGGGAGAAGGCGGGCAAACCGACCTACCGGGTGCTCAGTGCGCGCGCCCACTATTCGGAAGCGGCGCTGTCGCAGGCGGCCGCGGGCCGGAAACTGCCCAGTCTCGAGGTGACGCTGGCGTACGTGCGCGCGTGCGACGGGGACGTCGAGGAGTGGGAACGCCGGTGGCGCGAACTGGCGGTGACGCTGGAACCGCCCGCGCCACCGGACTCGGACGAGCCGCCCTACGCGGGGCTCGCGCCGTTCCGGGTCGAGGACGCGGAGCGGTTCTTCGGCCGGGAACCGCTGGTGGAGGCGGTGCTCGCCCGGCTGGCGACGCAGCGGGTCGTGGTGGTCGTCGGTGCGTCCGGGACGGGCAAGACGTCGCTGCTGCGGGCCGGGGTGACCCCGGCACTGCCCGGGCCGGCCGTGGTGCTGACCCCGGGAGCGCATCCGCTGGAAGAGTGCTTCCTCCGGCTGGCCGGCCTGGCGGACGCGCCGGTGGGCCTGCCCTCCGACGACGTCCGGGGCTTGCACCACGCCGTGCGGCGCGCAGCCGCCGACGGCCGCGAGCTCGTGGTGATCGTCGACCAGTTCGAGGAGGTCTTCACGCTCTGCACCGACCACGCCGAGCGGGTCCGGTTCATCGACCAGCTGCTCACGGCGGCAACCACCGACCGCAGCGCGTGCCGGGTGGTGCTGAGCGTGCGCGCCGACTTCTACGGCGACTGCGTCGCCCATCCCGCGCTGTCCCGGGCCTTGCGCGACGGGCAGGTGACGGTGGAGCCGATGACGACCGACGAGCTGCGCCGGGCGGTCGTCCAGCCCGCCGCGCGAACGGCCTGCGTGGTGGAGAGCGCGCTGGTCGCCCGGATCGTGGGCGACGCCGGCGGCCAGCCCGGCGTGCTGCCCCTGGTTTCCCACGTGCTGCTGGAAACCTGGCGGCGTCGTCGCGGCACGACATTGACGGTGAAGGGGTACGAGGCCGCAGGCGGGATCGAGCACGCCGTCGCGCACACGGCCGAGGCCGCGTTCACCGCTCTTTCCCCCGAGCGGCAACGGACCGCTCAGCAGGTGCTCCTGCGGTTGTGCGCCCTCGGCGAGGGGCTCGAGGACACCAAGCGGCGGGCGGACCGCGACGAGCTGGAGCAGCTCGGCGGCGACGTCCGGGCGGTGCTGGAAAACCTGGCGGCCGCGCGGCTGATCGTGCTCGACGGCGACAGCGTGGAGATCGCGCACGAGGCGCTCCTCCGCTCGTGGCCGCGCCTGCGCGGCTGGCTCGCCGAGGACCGCGAGGGCCTGCGGGTGCACCGGGAGCTCACCGGCGCCGCCGCCACCTGGCGTGCGCTGGGAGCCGACCCGGGCGCGCTGTACCGCGGGGTGCGGCTGGCCGTGGCCCGGTCGTGGGCCGAGCGGCACGACCACATGCTCAGCCGGCCCGAGCGGGACTTCCTCGCGGCATCGGTGGCCGAGAGCGCGCGCGCCGAGGCCGCCGGCCGCCGCCGGTCGGCGCAATTGCGCGTGCTGGTGGCGCTGTTGAGCGTGCTGCTGCTGATCGCGGCGGGGACGACCTGGTACGCCGTGCGGGCCGCGGAGGTGACCGCGGCGCAGCGCAACTCCGCAGTCGCCCAGAAGGTCGCCACGCAGGCACCGGCCCTGCGCACGGTGGACCCGGCACTGGCCGGGCAGCTCGCCCTCGCGGCCTTCCGGCTCGACCCGACCGCCGACACCCGCGGCAGCCTGCTCAGCACCGTCGTCGGACCCCGCACCACCGTCCTGACCGGCGACGTGGCCCGCCGCGCGGTCGCGTTCTCCCCGCGCGGCAGCTTGCTGGCCGCCGCCGGGGACGCCCGGGCGGTGCGGCTGTGGCGGCTGCCGTTGCCCCACGCCGCCGAGCCGCTCGCGGACGTCGTGGCGCGGTCGGAGCGGGTGGAGTCGCTCGCGTTCACCGCGGACGGGGCCCGGCTGGCCGCCGCCGGGCACGACGGGCTGGTGTCGGTGTGGAACGTGGAGGATCCCGTGCGGCCCCGCCTGCTCGCCGAGGTGCGGGCCCACGCCGAAGCGGTGTACCACGTTGCGTTCAGTCCCGACGGCACCACGCTGATCACCGCGGGCAACGACGGGACCGCCGCGCTGTGGGATGTCCGTGATCCGAGCACGCCGACCCGCGTCGCCGTGTTGAGCGGCCACGACGGCCCGCTTTCGTGGGCCGAGTTCGCGCCGGACGGGCGCAGCGCGGTCACCGCGTCCGACGACGGGACGGTGGGCCTTTGGGACGTCACCGACCGCGCTCACCCCCGGCGCACGGCACTGGTGCCCGCCCACTCCGACAAGGTCACCTCCGCGGTGTTCAGCCCCGACGGCGCGCTGCTGCTCACCGCCGGGTTCGACGCCGTCGCCCGGCTGTGGGACCTGCGGGCCGCCGCCGGCCCGCGCGAGCTCGGCCGGCTCGCCCGGCACCGGGACACCGTGCAGGCGGCCCGGTTCGCCCCGGACGGCCGGACCGTGGTCACGACCGGCTGGGACTACACCGCCTGGCTGTGGGATGTGTCGGACCCGTCGGCGCCCACCGTGACCGGCACCATCGCCGGGCACACCAACACCGTGTGGGCCGCCGATTTCAGCCCCGACGGGCGGGTGGTCGCCACGGCGGGCAACGACGGCGCGATCCGCCTGACCGACGTGCCCGGCCGGGTGCTGGGCGGGCACACCGACACCGTGCGCGCCTCGGCGGTCTCGGCCGACGGGCGGACGGCGGTGACCGGCGACCGTGACGGCACCGTGCGGCTGTGGGACGTCACCGATCCGGACCGGCCGCGGCGGCTGCCGCTGCCCGAGGCGAAGATGGCGCGGGTCCGGTCGGTGGTGCTGAGCGGGACGGTGCTGGCAGCCGGGGACGTGGCCGGGCTGGTCCGGCTGTGGGACGTCACCGATCCGGCCCACGCCCGGCTCCTGCCGCAGCCGATCCGGCACCCGGGCACCGCCCGCGCGCTGGCGTTCCGCCCGGACGGTGCGGTGCTCGCCGTCGGCGGCGACGACCCCGAGCACGTGATCCGGCTGTGGTCCTTGCGCGACCCGGCCGCCCCGGTCGTGGCCGGGCAGGTCACCGGCGCCACGGATTTCGCTCCGGCACTGGCGTTTTCGCCCCGCGGCGACCTGCTCGCCCAAGCCATGACCCGGACGGTGCGCCTGATCGACGTGGCCGACCCGGCCCGGCCCCGCCTGCTGGCGGTCTTGGACGGCCACACCGACCGGGTGCTGGCGCTGGACTTCGCCCCCGACGGCAGGCACCTCGTCTCCGCCGGGCTCGACCGCACGGCGCGGGTGTGGGACGTGACCGACCCGCGCGCGCCCGCGCACGTCTCCACGCTGGCCGGCCACCAGGGTGCGGTGCCCGCGGTCGCCTACTCGCCGGACGGTACCCGCATCGCCACCGCGGGGTACGACCACACCGCGCGGCTGTGGGACGTGACCGACGCTCGCGCGCCGCTGCCGTGGGCCACCCTCGCCGGGCACACCGACGAGGTGCACACGGTCGCGTTCTTCCCGGACGGCCGGACATTGCTCACCGGCGGCCGCGACCCGGCCGCCCTGCTGTGGCGCATCGACCCGGCCGACGCGGCCGCCGAGGCCTGCAGGGTCGCCCACCCCCCGGCAACGGCCGGGCAGTGGGGTGCTTACTTTTCCGACGTGGAGGCGCCCGCACCGTGCCGCTGACACCCACCTGACCCGGCTCGGCCCGGCTTGGCCTGGCTCGGGTTGGCTTGGCTCGGCTTGGTTAAGCCTGGCCCGGCTCGGGTCGGCTCGGCTTGGGTAAGCCTGGTTCGGTCCGGCCTGACCCGGCGTAGGGTGGCGCGGCCCGGCGTGGGGTGGCGCGGCCCGGCGTGGATTGGCCGGTGCGGCCGGCCGAATCCGGCCCAGCCCCGCCTGACTCGGCTCGGCCCGGCCCGGCCTGGCGAGGCCTGGCCCAGTCTGAGCCAGCCCGGCGCGGCCTGACCCGGCGCGGTCCGGCTCGACCTGGTC
>NZ_JBSFNC010000109.1:0-31428 GCF_053586895.1 Amycolatopsis sp. NPDC003731
GTGGCAAGGCGGGTTAGCACCCGCCTTGCCACTCACGACGCGGTCAGAACCAGCCGCAGTTGACCGGCGCCGGGAGGCCGGCGAACCGGCCCTCGAGCCAGGCGAACGCCTCCGGGTACGCCCGCACCGCGCCGAGCACGTGCGTCGGCACCAGCGACGTGCTGAACTGCACCTTCACGCCCTTGCCGCACCACGTCCGGCCCAGGTCGCGGTCCTGCGCGTACGGCACGATGTCGTCGAGCGCGCTGTGCACGATCAGCACCGGTGCCGTCGGCTTCAGCGACCCGATCTTCTGCTCGGCCACCCGCGACCGGTACGGCTCCTCGCCGAGGTAGGCGACGAGCGAGCGGCCGTCGCTGGTCAGCGTCGAGGACTGCGTGAACGCGTGCGCGGCGATCGCCTCCACCGTGCACTCGGTCCGGACCTGCTCGAACAGCTGCTTCCCGCGCGCGTTGAGCAGCGCCGGGATGTTCAGCTCCGGGTACGCGTAGTTCATGCTCACCAGCGCGAACCCGAGGAAACCGACCGCGTAGTGGCCGTCGAGGTTCTTGGCCACCTCGGCGAGGTCCGCCGGCACCGCCCCGGCGTACGCGCCCTTCAGCTTCAGCTCGGGCGCGTAGCTCGGCTGCAGTTCCGCCGCCGCGGCCGAGGCGCCGCCGCCCTGGGAGTAGCCGGCGATCGCGACCGGGCCGTCGTCCGGCAGCCCCGCCTCCGGCAGCCGCTGCGCCGCGCGGATCGCGTCGAGCACGGCGTGGCCCTCCGACGCGCGGTTGACGTACGTGTGGTCCCCGGGCGTGCCCAGCCCTTCGTAGTCGGTGACGACGACGCCGTACCCCCGCGTCAGCAGCCCCGCGATGAACGGCCCTTCGTACTCGAAGCCCGCCGCAAGCGCTTTCGACGGGGCGCAGTCGTCGCCCTCGCCCTGGGTGCCGACGGCGTAGGAAACGATCGGGCGCACCCCGGCGCCGTGCCACGCCGACCGCGGCGTCAACACCGTTCCGGTGACGGCGATCGGCGAGCCGTGCGTGTCGGTGCTGCGGTACATGATCCGCTGCACGTTCGCGTCGGCCTTGATCAGCTGGATCGGGTCGATGTAGAACGTCGACGTCTCGTGCCGGATGACGTCGCCGTTGCTTCCGGCGGGGAGGGGGGACGGGGGATCGTAGAAGGACGCGGCGGAAGCCGGAGGCGGGCCGAGCGTCGCCAGGGCCAGAACGGAAACGGTGGCGACGGCCGCGGAGAGGGCGCGACGGGGGAAGATACGCATGCTTGCTCCTCGTTGAGCAGGTCGAGTGCGCGCGGGTGACACCTTTTCAGACAGAGGTGTCGAAAAAAGAATCACGTGAGGTGGACCACAATGTCAAGCCCGGCCCCGCGCGGGCGGCCGCGCAAGCTCCCGGTTTCCGAGCAGCGCGCCCGCGTGCTGCAGGCGACGGCGAAGGTCGTCGCGCAGCACGGGATGCAGGGCGCGACGATCGAGCAGATCGCGCGCGAAGCCGGCGTCTCGCGCCAAGCCGTCTACGAGCAGTTCGGTGACCGCGCGACGCTGTTCGCCGAGGTGGTGGCCGCGACCGAGGAAAGCGCCTTCGCCGCCATCGCGAGCCCGGCCGTGGCCGACACGCAGCCCGGCCTGCGGGCCTGGGCGCGGGCCAACTACGCGAACATGGTCACCTTCGTCGCCGACCACCCCGAGGGCTACGGCGTGCTCCGCGCGGCCGAGCGCGCGGGCGACCCCGCCCTCACCCGGTTGAGGGAGAGGCTGGCCGTCGTCTACGCCGAGGCCGCCCGCAAGCGGTGGGCCGCGCACGGCATCGACTCCGGCCGCGCGGACCGCGCGCTCGTCACGCTCTTCTTCGCGATGACCGAGTCACTGGTCCAGGCCACCTGGGACGGCGAGCCGCCGGACCAGGACGCCCTGATCGACCTGCTCACCGAGTTCACCGTGGGCGGCGTCGCCCGCCTGCAGACCAAGGCGAGCGACGTCATCGACCGGTTGCGGTAGCTGTGTTGATCGCTTAGCAATCCGGCCACAGCCACGGCCGCATGACTTTGCGGCCACGGTTGCGTTCCGCGCGGGGGCGGCCTGCTTTTGGCCGGATCGCTAAGCTGCCGCGAGAGCCGCCGCGGCCGAGCCCACCACCCGGTTGCGCCCGCCGTGTTTGGCCGCGTACACGGCCGCGTCGGCGGACGCCATCACCTCCTCGATGGACGCGCCGTCGAGCGGGTAGGCGGCGACGCCGATGGACGCCGTCTGCCGTTCGATGTCGACGGCCGCGCCTTCGTTGGTCGTGGTGCTGATGATCAGTTCGCTGACCCGTTGCCGGATCCGCTCCGCCGTGACGATCGCATCCTCTTTGGACGTCGACGGCAGCAGCGCGACGAACTCCTCGCCGCCGAACCGGCCGACCAGGTCGTGCGCCCGCGTCTCCTGCTTGACCACGGCGGCGACCGCCTTGAGCACGTCGTCCCCCGCGAGGTGCCCGTAGGTGTCGTTGATCCGCTTGAAGTGGTCGAGGTCGATCATCATCGCGCCGAAGCTGCCGTTCTCCCGCTCCGCGCGCGAGATCTCGCGCTGCGCGCCGTCCTGCCAGGTGGTGGCGTTGAGCAGCTGCGTCTTCTGGTCCGTGGTGGCCAGCTCTTCCAGCCGCTTGATCAGCACGGACCGCTGCAGCACGTACAGCGGCAGGATGACAAGAACCGACAGCAGCGGTTCTTCGTTGAGCACCATCACCAGCAGCGCGCCCACGCACAACGTGGACAGCTCCAGCAGGTTGTCGTCCATGTTGCCGAGGCAGGACACCGGCGTCGCGTTCTTCGGGTCGGCCAGGTAGAGACCGAGGCCGGTGAGCGCGGTGTTGACCGTGAAGAAGGCCAGCGCGGCCAGCGTCACCGTCGCCACGCCGCTGCCGATGGTCATGTGACCGACGACACCCGCGGAGAAGGCCGACAAGATCATCGTGGTCGCGTTCGCGGCCACGCGGTGAAATTCACCCGGACGGGTGCCGGACCAACTACGGAACGCCAAGTAGACGTACAGCACGACACCGAGCGCGGCGATCAGCTGGGCCGGCAGGAGCAGGCCGGCGGGCAGCAGCCACACCGAAGTCATCGAGATGTAGGGCCCGTTGCTGAGGATCCGGCGCTGCCGCTCGAGCCGCCTGCTGACCTCCGTCTGCGCCACGGCCAAGGCTGTGAGCAGCGCAAACGTGCCCAGCTGGGCGACGGTGACCGGCACGGTCAACAGCGAAACGGCCGTCCAGGTCAGCATGACCGTGATGGCGGTCAGCGTCGCGATGATCCAGTCGCGGGGGCGGGTCCACAGTGCCCAGCCCCGTACGCGAGAAATCAAGTCTTGGCCGTGCTGTTCCCCCGATGTGACCATTTTTCCCCCAGACCCTTGCGTGGTTGTACGGTGACAAAGTACTCACGGACAGTTTCAGACCGTTCGCCTGCTGTCCACAAGGGCTTTCGGTGTGTACTTTTTCTTTGACACCGGAACGAGAGGTGGCCAGCGATGCGCGGCAAAGAACAGTGACCGCACAGCGCACCGCAAGGTCGCGCAGGTCGAGCCCACGCGCGGGGCATGTCAAGCATGTTCGGCGCGTGCGGCTTCTTTGTCGATCCATCGATCCGGCTCGCCCGACAGCGCCCGGGCCCACAGCACCGCCAGCGGCAGGGTGAGCACGAGCCCGGCGATGCCGAAGATGCCCACCGTGCCGTGCGGGGTCAGCTGATCCGCCAGCACGCCGCCGATCAGCGGGCTGATGCCCATCATCGTGGTCAGGCCGGTGTTGGACAGGCCCATCACCTGCGCCCGCTGCTCGTCGGGCACCGCCAGGGTCAGTGACGCGGTCGCCTGCAGCAGGCAGACCGTGCCCAGGCCGCCGGAGACGATGAACAGCACGATCGACGAGACCGGGCCGGGGTTCAGGAAGCAGAGCAGCAGCGGCACGGCGCACAGCGCGGACAGCGGGCCGATCAGCTTCGGCCGCAGCCGCGCGGGCACCCAGCGCGTGTAGGCGAAGGTCGCGATGACGCTGCCGATCGGGTCGGCCGCGAGCAGCAGGCCGATCGTCTCCGGGCCGCCGCCCGCCGCCGTGACGTACGGCGCGGCGATGCCCTCGTAGACCGGCAGCAGGCCCATCAGCCAGGTGAACAGCACCAGGGTGCGCAACGGCCCGCTCGCGAACGCCGTCCGGCCACCGCCGCCGAGCGTCGCGAAGAAGGACTTGCGCTGCTCGCCGCTCGCCGCGGCCGGCCGGGCGCGGACGCCGAAGCGGACGAAGACCGCGGACAGCACGAACGTGGCGGCGTCGACGACCAGCGCCACGTGCGGGTCGAGGGCGATCAGCAGCGCGCCACCGCCGGCGAAGCCGAGCAGCTGGGCGCTCTGCACGGTCATGCTCCGGATGCCCATCCCGACGACGAACCGGTCGCCTTCGAGCACCTGCGGCAGCAGCGCCAGCTGGGACGCCTTGAACGGCGGGTTGACCAGGGAGACGCCGCCGACCAGCACGCACATCAGCCAGAACGGCATCCCGGGCACGGCGACGAGCAGGATCAGGGCCGCCCGCAGCAGGTCGACGAGCACCATCACGCTGCGGCGTGGGAAGCGGTCGGCGAAGCCGGTCAGGAAGATGCCGCCCAGCAGCGACGGCGCGTAGGTCAGGGCGTAGGTCAGGCCGGTGAGCGTCGCGGAGTTCGTGCCGGTGAACACGAGGATGGACAGCGCCACCCTGGCCAGCTGGTCGCCGGCGATGGACAGCAGCTCGCCGAACCACAGCGCCCGGAACTCGGCGATCCCGAACACCTCGCGGAACGTGACGCGATCCGGCGGTGCTGCCATGCGTTTCTCCCGACCTCTCGTGCATACCGTGCCCGGTGCATGACCCCTGGTGACGAGACGACCAGTCGTCATGAGGCAGTCACGGTACGTGAGTTACCTCAGCCAGTGTCCCGTGACTGTTGGTAAATCTCTAGGTTCTTTCGCCGGTATCGAAGGTGTCACGGAGCTTTCCTGAACGGGTCAGACGATAGCCCGCAGTGTCTGACCGGTGGCTCAGGAGTCACCAATGGATCATTCCGTACCGCTTGGTCGGTCGCCAGGGGCAAAAGTAGCCACCTCGCGTGCGCGAGGTGGCTACCGGGAAAACGGACGCCCTCAGTGCTGGCCGCGAGCGCCTTCGACGACCTCGATCGAGGCGCGGACCTGCTCGAAGGTGGGCGGAGCCGCCCGGTTGAACACGACGGTCAGGGACCGGCGCGGGATGACCACGAACTCGACGTCGACCCCGGCCGCCTCCGCGGCGGCCTCGACGACGTCCCGCCAGTGCTCGGGGTCGATCCCGTCCGGATCGGCCCATTCGTGGGCGAAGATCGCCCAGTTCCCCCGGAGGAGGGTGCCGACC
Organism: Amycolatopsis sp. NPDC003731; assembly: GCF_053586895.1. Taxonomy (NCBI): domain Bacteria; kingdom Bacillati; phylum Actinomycetota; class Actinomycetes; order Pseudonocardiales; family Pseudonocardiaceae; genus Amycolatopsis; species Amycolatopsis sp. NPDC003731. Next base: position 5,409 of record NZ_JBSFNC010000109.1, read on the forward strand.
ACGTCCTGCGCGGTGTGGACGCGGTGCGGCGAGCCGAGCTCATCGGTCAAGTATTCGCAGGTGGAACGGGATGATCGAGGCCCGGGCGCCTGGGTGGACGAAGGTCAAGTTCGCTCCTCTCGCCGGTGTACCCCAGGACTTCGGAGCCGCGCGCGGCGTGGATGGGTTCCGCCCTGTGGGAAGGGCTTCCGGCGCCGGAACCCCGGCGTAGCTTCGGGTTCGTGGCCGATCTCCCGCCGTTCACCCTGGCTGTCGTGGGCGCCGGACCCCGCGGGGTCGGCGTCCTCGAACGGCTCGGCGCGAACGCGGGCGAGCTGCTCGGCGGCCGCCGGCTCGAGGTGCACCTGATCGACCCCTTTCCGCCGGGGCCCGGCCGGGTGTGGCGCTACGACCAGTCGCCGCTGCTGCGGATGAACTCCATGCCCGAGGACGTCACGATGTTCACCGACGACTCGGTGAAGATGGCCGGCCCGGTGCGGCCGGGGCCGTCGCTGCTGGAGTGGGCGCGGAAGGTGCGGGACGGCGGGCTCGCCGCCGACGTGCCGCCCGACGTCGTCGCCGAGCTGACCGGGCTCGACGCCTTCGACTTCCCCACCCGGCGCCTGCAGAGCGCCTACCTGACCTGGGTGTACCGGCAGGTCGTCGCGGACCTGCCCGAAGGCATCGACGTCGTCGAGCACGCGGCCCGGGCGACCGGGGTCGACGGCCGGACCGTCCGCCTCTCCGACGGCTCGGCGGTCGTGGCGGACGCCGTCGTCTTCACCGTCGGCCACCTCGACGCCGAACCCGACGAGCGGGAGCGCGAACTGGTGGCGTTCGCCGCGCGGCACGGGCTGTCGTACTACCCGGCCGGCTACACCGCCGACGTCGACTACGCGGGCGTCGCGCCGGGCGAGACCGTGCTGGTGCGCGGGTTCGGGCTGGCGTTCGTCGACCTGATGCTGCTGCTGACCGAGGGCCGCGGCGGCCGGTTCGAGGACCTCCCGTGCGGCGGCCTCCGCTACCACCCGAGCGGCGCCGAGCCGGTGCTGCACGTCGGCTCGCGGCGCGGCGTCCCGTACCACGCGAAGATCGGCTACCGGCTGCGCGGGAAACCGTTGCGGCTGCCCAGGTTCTTCGACGCCTACGCGATGGACGCGCTACCGGGGGACGCGCTCGACTTCCGCGCCGACGTCTGGCCGCTGATCGCGAAGGAACTGGCCTGGGGCTACTACAGCGAGCTGTTCACCGGGCACCCCGAGCGCGTCCGGATGGACTTCGCCGTGTTCGCCGACGCCTTCACCGACCTGGCCTGGGATTCGCCCGCCATGCGGGACCTCGTGGCGCGGGCGGTGCCCGCCGAGGCCGACCGGCTCGACCTCGACCGGCTGGACCGGCCGATGGCGGGCCGCTCGTTCGGCACGGCGGAGGAGTTCGGGAAGAAGCTCCGCCAGTACGTCGAGGCCGATCTGGCGCGCCGGGCGGACCAGGAGTTCAGCGCGGACCTGGGTGCCTTCATGGCGCTGCTGTCGGTGTACACCCAGCTGCCGATCTTGGTCCAAAAAGGACGGCTGGGGGCCGCCTCGCAAGTGTCCGATATGGACGGCTGGTTCCACGGGTTCTTCTCCTACTACGCCAGCGGCCCGCCGCCGCGCCGCCTGGAGGAGCTGCTGGCCCTGCACGAAGCCGGGATCGTTTCCTTCGCGGGCGCGGAAATGCGGGTGACGGCGGAGGACGGCGTCTTCGTGGCGTCGTCGGCGAGCCACCCGGAGACGGCCGAGGCCCGCACGCTGATCGAGGCGCGGCTGCCGGACCCGAGCGTGACGCGCGCGGCCGACGGCCTGCTCCGGCAGCTGCGGGACGCGGGCGAACTGGCGGAGGAGACGGTCGCGGACCCGGTGACGGGCGCGTCGCTGCCGTCGGGCCGCATCCACACGCGGGTCTCGGACTCGCGGCTGCTCGACGGGACGGGCCGTCCCCACCCGCACCGGTTCGCGGTGGGCCCGCACACGAGCGCCCGCTCGGCGGCGGCCTTCACCCGGCCGCGGACGAACGCCCTGTCCTTCCGCCAGAACGACGCCGTGGCCCGCGAGATCCTGGCGCTCGTGGGCGGTAACGCGGGTTAGAACCGCGTTACCACTCACGAGGCCCAGGCGACCAGTTCGTCGAGCACCGTCTCGGGCGCGGGCATGCCGGCGATCTCAGCCGCGACCCTCTGCGCGACCTTCCGGGCCGCCGGGTCGTCCAGCAGTTCGCGGGCCGCCGTCTCGATCGCGTCGATCCGCACCGCGTCCCCCACCAGGGCCTTCGCCGCGCCGAGCGCCGACAACGCCTCCGCGTTGGCGAACTGGTCGGCACCCTGCGGCAGCACCAGCTGTGGCAGACCGGCGGCGAGCGAGCCGAGCACCGTGCCCGTACCACCGTGGTGCACCACCAGGCCCGCGTGCTTCAGCACCTCGGCCTGCGGCACGAACCCGGCGACCCGCACCTTCTCGGGTACCGGGCCCAGTGCCGCGGGGTCGCCCGGGCCGACCGCCACCAAGACGTCCAGCGGCAGCCGCGACAGCGCCGCGATCGCCCCGCGCAGCACCTGTGTCGCGCCGAAGACCACCGTGCCCAGCGTCAGGTACACGAAGCCGTCGTCCGGGAGGGCCGGCAGCGGGACGTCGGCGTTGTAGGGCGTCGGGCGCATCCGGAACACCTTCGGCACCGCCGCCGAGCCCGGGTCGCGGACGCTGTCGGGCCAGACGTCGACGCAGGCGTCGCCGAGCATGGCGTCCGCGGGAAGGCGGCCCCACAGTGGCGCCAGGCGTTCGGCCGCGACGGACAGGACCTCCGGTGGCACCGACCGGCCGATCACCAGGGAGACGGCCGGGATGCCCGACTGCTGCGCCAACGCGCCGGCGCCGACGTCGCTCTGCTCGTAGACCACCAGCTCCGGCCGCAGCTGCGGCAGCAGCGGCCGCAGGTCGGCCATCGTCGCCTGCGGCAGCAGCTCGGCGAACATCGTGATGCCGACGTCGAATCCGGCTTCCGCGCCGTGCCGCCGCTGGGCTTCGGCTTCGGCGTCGCGGATCGAGATGCCCACGCGGTGGGTCTCGAAGCCGAGCTCGCGCACCTTCGGCACGAACGCCTCACCGGTGCCGAAGACGACGTCGTGCCCGGCGGCTTTCGCCGCGTTCGCGAGGGGGAGCAGGGGGAAGAGGTGGCCGTACGCCGGGCGGCACGTGAAGAGGATCCGCACCGCCCGAGCGTACCGGCGTCAGCAGCGGTTGAGCATGTCCGTGAGTGCGGACTTCTCGGCGGAGTTGATCGTCAGCTTGAACTTGTACTTCACCGCGACCCACATCTTCGCGTAGGTGCACCAGTAGCCGGTGAGCGGCGGCTTCCACTGGTCGGGCGACTTGTCGCCCTTCTCCTGGTTGACGTTGTCCGTGACGGCGATCAGCTGCGGGTCGGAGAGGTCGTTCGCGTACGCCTGGCGCTGCGCGGTCGTCCACGACGACGCGCCGGTGCGCCACGCGTCGGCCAGCGGCACGACGTGGTCGATGTCCACATCGGACGCCGCGGTCCAGGTCGCGCCGTCGTACGGGCTGAACCACTTGCCGGAGGTCGCGGCGCAACCGGAGTCGGTCACCACGTTCGTGCCGTCGCGCTTGAGCACCACTTCGCGGGTGTTGCAGCTGTTGCCCTGGTCGATCCAGTGCGGGAACTTGTCGCGGCTGTAGCCGGTCTGCGAGCCGTCGGCCTTGACGGTCAGGGCCGCGAGCTCGGACTTCGCCGTGGTGGCCGACGGGATACCCGGCGGGGTCGCGTCCGCGACGCCGGCCAGGGTTCCGGACAGCACCGCGGTGACCGCGAGGACGGTGAACGAATGACGAACAGCACGCCTGGTTGGCATCTTGCTGCCTCCGTGTCTGAAGTGGGGACAGCTAACCTTCAGGCACGGAAGTGGCGCATACAACACGTATAGGTGACAGGTTGCTGTCCGTCAAACGGCGCCGCGGACCAGCCGCAGGTCCTCGGTGTGCCGGTACCAGGTCCACTTGTTCACCGCACGCTCGAAGACGACGTCGTCGCGCACCGGCCGGGTCGGGATGCAGCCGATCTGGAACGCCCGCGAGTACAGCGTGGACGGCCGCTTGAAGATGGTGCCCTTGACGACCCGGACGGCCAGCCCGGGACCGCCCGGGTCCGGCGTCACCTCGATCGATGCGGCCGGCCCGCGCAGCGCCACCTGCTCGTCGGCGTAGGCCACGCCGCGGACCAGCCGCAGCTGCCCGCGCCCGACGAGCACGCCGCCGACGTCGTCGCGGATCAGCGGCACCGGGTCGACCTCGCCGCGCAACGCCAGCGCGAGCGCCCGCAGCGGCGTCTTCGGCAGGCCCCAGAGCGCGCCGACGACCGAGTCCGGCGAGGAGGGCACGAACCCGACCGACACGCCGGAGATCGCGTCCTTCCGGAGCAGGCGCAGCACGACCGCGGCGAGGTCGGCGTCGGTGCCCGAGACGACCAGGTGATCGTGTTCGCCCAGCAAGGGGTCGATTTCCGCCTTGCCGGGACGGTTCGGCACCCGGATCGACTCGACGTCGTCGACCTCTTCGAAGCCGGCCGCGTCATCGCCACAGGCCACCACGATTCCGCGCACCCGCAGGTCCTCCGTTACAGTCATGCACCGGCATTTCGTCAGCGCCACCGGTGTCCGTCCGGGACACTAAACCTCAGTCGTCGAACACCTGGAGTGTCACATGCCGGCCATCGTGCTCATCGGTGCCCAATGGGGAGACGAAGGCAAGGGCAAGGCCACCGACCTGATGGGTGACCGCGTCCAGTGGGTCGTCCGCTACCAGGGTGGCAACAACGCCGGTCACACGGTCGTCCTGCCGAACGGCGAGAACTTCGCCCTGCACCTCATCCCGTCCGGCATCCTGACCCCGGGCGTGACGAACGTCATCGGCAACGGCGTGGTGGTGGACCCGGGCGTGCTGCTCGAGGAGCTGTCCGGACTCGAAGCGCGGGACGTCGACACGTCCAAGCTGCTGATTTCGGCGGACGCGCACCTGATCATGCCGTACCACGTGGCCATCGACAAAGTCACCGAGCGGTACCTCGGCAGCCGCAAGATCGGCACCACCGGCCGCGGCATCGGGCCGTGCTACCAGGACAAGATCGCCCGCGTCGGCGTTCGCGTGCAGGACCTGCTCGACGAGAAGATCTTCCGCCAGAAGGTCGAAGCCGCGCTGGAGTTCAAGAACCAGGTGCTGGTGAAGGTCTACAACCGCAAGGCCCTCGACGCGGACCAGGTCGCCGACGAGGTGCTGGCGGCGGGCGAGAAGTTCGCGCACCGCATCGCCGACACGCGCCTGCAGCTCAACCAGGCGCTGGAGCGCGGCGAAACGGTGCTGCTGGAGGGCTCCCAGGGCACGCTGCTCGACGTCGACCACGGCACGTACCCGTTCGTGACGTCGTCGAACCCGACGTCCGGCGGCGCGAGCGCGGGGTCCGGCATCGGGCCGGGCCGGATCACGACGGTGCTCGGCATCCTCAAGGCGTACACCACCCGCGTCGGTTCCGGCCCGTTCCCGACCGAGCTGCACGACGAATCGGGCGAGTACCTGCGCAAGCAGGGCGGCGAGTTCGGCGTGACGACCGGCCGCTCGCGGCGCACCGGCTGGTTCGACGCGGTGATCGCGCGGTACGCGGTGCGCGTCAACGGCATCACCGACTACTTCCTCACGAAGCTGGACGTGTTGTCCGGCTTGGAGAAGGTTCCGGTGTGCGTCGGCTACGAAGTCGACGGATTCCGCACGCAGGACATGCCGATGACGCAGACCGACGTGCACCACGCGATCCCGATCTACGAAGAGCACCCGGGCTGGTTCGAGGACATCTCGGCGTGCCGCACGTTCGAGGAGCTCCCGGCGAACGCCCGCGCGTACGTTGAGCGCCTGGAAGAGCTGTCCGGCGCCCGCATTTCCGCGATCGGCGTCGGCCCGGGCCGCGAGCAGACGATCGTGCGGCACGAGTTCGTCTAGGTCAGTTTGGTGCTGACCGGCGTCTCGTTGCGGAACAGGTCGAGCACCGGGCAGTGCTCGTCGACCTCGCGTTTGAGGTCTTCGTAGCGCTCCCGGCTCGCCGGTCCTTCGAGCTCGACCGACACCCGCACGTCCCCGAACCCGGGACGGGTGTTGAAGGAGAAGCCGAAGAAGCCGTGCAGGTCGAGGTCGCCGTCGACGGTGACCTTGATGGAGTCGATCGGGATCCCGCGCTTCGCCGCCCAGAACTGGTACGTGATGACCTGGCACGACCCGAGGGCGGCGAGCGCGTACTCGACGGGGTTGGCGGCCTGGTCGGTCCCGCCGAGCGCGGCGGGCTCGTCGACGGTGAAGGCGTGGTCCCGCACCTTGACTTCGACTTCGGTCTTGGTGCCGGGCTTCAGGACGTGGTCGACACTGAAGGAGACGGCGGCGTTGTGCGGGTCCGCGTCGACGGCCTTGCGGGTGCCTTCGATGACTTCGGTCAGCGACATGAGGCTCTCCTGAGTGATCGGTTTCGCCACAGAGTGGGCGAAACCCGCGGGCACCGCTCGGGTTCTCAGGTCCTGGGAACCCGGAAACCGGTGGCGCGGCTCGCTAGCTTGGGTGCATGACCATCGGAGTCACGCTTCCCTCGGGCGACACGGACTCGGCACCCAACCTCGTCGACGAGCTGCTCGCCCAGACCCGCCAAGCGGCCGACGCGGGCCTCAAGTCCGTCTGGTTCTCGCAGCTCCCGCTCAGCCAGGACGCCATCGCCGTCGCCGCCCTGGCCGGGCGGGAAAATCCCGATCTAGAAGTCGGCACCTCCGTCGTCCCGACCTACCCGCGGCACCCCCTGCTCGTCGCCAGTGCCGCGCTGACCGCGCAGGCCGCCACCGGCGGGAACTTCACCCTCGGCATCGGGCTCGGCTCGAAGGGCTTCCTCGGGCCCGTCTACGGCCTCGAGTACCCGCCGCCGATCCGGCACCTGCGCGAGTACCTCACCGTCCTCAAGCAGGTCTTCGCCGGGGAGGCCGTCGACTTCGACGGCGAGACCGTCCAGGCCCACCCGCTGGGGCCGTCCACTGTGGCCGGTGGCGGGGACATCCCGGTCATCGTCGCCGCGATGGGGCCGCAGGCGCTGCGCGTGACCGGGGAACTCGCCGACGGCACCCTGCCCTTCCTCGCCGGCCCGAGAGCGCTTTCCCGGGAAATCGTCCCGGCGCTGCCAGGCAAGCGGATCATCGCCGCCGTCCCGGCCATCGTCACCGATGACCCCGACGCCGTCCGGGCGCTCGCCGTGGAGCAGATGGGCTTCTATGCGCAGATCCCGTCTTACCGGCGGATCCTCGACGTCGAAGGCGTCGGCCACCCGGCGGACCTCGCCATCATCGGCGACGAGAAGACCGTCCTCGACGGACTGCGGCGCTACTACGACGCCGGCGCCACCGACGTCCTCGTCTCGCAGACCGGCATCCGGTCGAGTGAAGAACGCCTGCGGACGTGGGAGGTCGTCAACTCATTCGGTTCGTGAGGGTCGCCGTCACCGACATCTCCTCCAGGTCCAGTTCCCGCAGCACCTTCCGCAACACTTCGTCGTCGAGCCGGCCCGCGCGGTTCTCCTCGATCATCGCCTTGCGCTGGGTGATCAGCAGCTCCCGCCGGGCCTTCGCGAACTGGGCCTGCGGGCTGCCGGCGCGGTCTTCGCCGGACAACGTGATCGCGGCCTTCGCGAACCGGTACCGCGTGTCGATCAGCCGTTGCAGCCGTTCCTTGAGCCGGTCGACCTTCTCCTGGGGCAGGTCCAGCGAAGCCAGCCGCTCGCGGCTGATCTCGCGCAGCCGGTCGTGCGCCGCCTTCTTCGCGACTTCGCGAGCCGCGAGTTCCTCGGCCTCGTCCCGGGACGCCTCCTCGGGGTCCTCCACCTTCAGTGCCCGGATCAGCGGCGGTAGCGTCAGCCCCTGGATCAGCACCGTCCCGATGGCCACCGTGAACGCGAACAGCTGGATCTCCTCGCGGCCCGGGGTGTCCGCCGGGACACCGGCCGCGGCGGCGAGCGTGACGACCCCGCGCATGCCGGTCCACGACACCACCGCCAGCGTCCGCCACGACGGCGCCGCGCGGTCGCGGCCGAACAGCCGGACCGTCTGCGGCAGGTACGCGGAGACGAACACCGCCGGGATCCGCACCAGCATCGTCACCGCGAGCACGGCCACCGCGACCAGCGCGAGCGTCCCATTGTCGCGGGCCGCGTGCTGCGCGCCTTCGAGGACGAACGGCAGCTGCAGGCCCATCATCGCGAACACCAGCGCCTCCAGCAGGACGTCGATGGACGCCCACACGGATCTGTCCTGCATGCGCGTCGCGGGGGACGCGTACAGCGCGCGGTGACCCAGCAGGAGGCCGGCCGCGACGACGGCGAGCACGCCGGACCCGCTGAAGTCGTCGCTGAAGGGGTGCAGGTGCTCGGCGGTGACGTACGCGGCGAAGGGCACGATGATCCCGAACGCCGACTCCATCAGGGGGTCGTCGAGCTGCCGCCGGATCAGTACCACGAGCGCGCCGATCGCCAGGCCGACGCCGATGCCCAGCACGGTCGCGACCCCGAACACCGCGAACCCGTGCCCGGCCGAGCCCGCCGTGCCCGCGACGGCGGCGAGCGCGACCTTGTAGAGCGTCAGCGCGGCGGCGTCGTTGACCAGGCTTTCGCCGGTCAGCACGGTCATCACCCGCCGGGGCAGGCCGAGCTTGCGGCCGATCGCGACCGCGGTCACCGCGTCCGGCGGCGCCACGACCGCGCCGAGGACCAGCGCGGACGCGAACGGCACGTCCGGCAGCAGCAGGTGCACCACCACGGCGACGACCACGGCGGTCACCGCGACCAGCACCACCCCGAGCGCGACGATCGGCCGGAGCGCGCGTTTGAAGTGCGTCAGCGAGCTTTCCAGCGACGTCGAGTACAGCAGCGGCGGCAGGACCACGGTGAGCACCAGCTCGGGCTCCAGCTCGAACCGCGGCACCCCGGGGATCAGCGCGACGCCGAGCGCGACGACCACCACCAGCAGCGGGGCGGACAGGTTGTAGCGCCGGGCGAGCGCGGTCAGCGCCAGCGAACCCGCGAGCACGCCCATCAGCGTCAGGATTTCCACTCGCCCGATCTTTCCGCAGGTCGCGCGGCCCTGCCGGACTTCCGCTCAGCGGAACCGCGCTGGATTCTGTCGGACCCCCTGGGCATACTCGTGCGCAATCCGCACAAGTGTGCGGAGGACGTGCACCGACGCACCCCCGGAGGTTCCGATGTCCCCTGGCACTCGCGGCTGGGTCGTGCCCTTGGCCTGGACGGCCGTCCTGCTCGACGGGTTCGACCTGGTCGTCCTCGGCACGGTGCTGCCCGTGCTGCTCCGCGGCCACGTCTGGGGCCTGACCCCCGCCACGGCGTCGGTCGTGTCGACCGTCGGGCTCGCCGGGATGATGCTGGGCGGGCTGGCGATCGGCACGGTCACCGACGTCATCGGCCGCCGGAAGTCCCTGATCATCTCGGTGACGCTGTTCTCGCTGTGCACGCTGCTGTGCGCGTTCGCGCCGTCGACGTTCGTCTTCGGGCTGCTGCGGTTCGTCGCCGGCCTCGGCCTCGGCGGCTGCCTGCCGACGGCGATCACGCTGGTCACGGAGTACGCGCGGCGCGGCAAGTCCGGCAGCGCGACGACCACGGTGATGACCGGCTACCACGTCGGCGCGGTGCTGACGGCCCTGCTGGGCATCGTGCTGATCACGCCGCTGGGCTGGCGCGCGATGTTCGTCGCCGGCGCGCTGCCCGCCGTGGTGCTGGTCCCGCTGATGCTGAAGTACCTGCCGGAGTCCGAGACGTTCCAGCAGGTCCGCGAGACAGAGCGATCGGCCGGGCACGCCGTCGCCGGCCTGTTCCGCGGCGGCTTGCTGCGCGCGACGATCGCCTTCTGGGTCACCTCGTTCATGGGCCTGCTGCTGGTCTACGGCCTGAACACCTGGCTGCCGGAGATCATGCGCCAGGCGGGCTACCCGCTGGGTGCGGCGCTGAGCCTGCTGCTGACGCTGAACGTCGGCGGCATCGTGGGCCTGCTGGTCGCGGGCCGGGTCGCCGACCGCGTCGGCATCCGCCCATCCGCCATCGTCTGGTTCTGCGCCGGCGCGGTGTTCCTCGCGTTGCTGAGCGTGAAGCTGCCGGCGGTCGGGCTGTACACGGCGGTGTTCCTGACGGGCTGCTTCGTGTTCAGCGCGCAGGTCCTGGTGTACGCGTACATCGGCCGCATCTACCCGGACGCGATCCGCGCGACGGGCCTCGGCTGGTCGGCGGGCATCGGCCGCATCGGCGCCATCTCCGGCCCCATCCTGGGCGGCGCCTTGCTGACGGCGGGAATCGCATACCCCTGGGGCTTCTACGCCTTCGCGGCGGTGGGAGCCCTGGGCGCGGCGGCGGTGACGGTGGTCCGCCCGGGCCGCGGGAGCCCAGTTCAGGAGGGTACTTCGTCGGTGACGGAGTCGCGGCCTGCCACGACGTGAAAGCTGCGGCCCCGGACAGCCGGGCCGGGCTGTCCGGGGCCGCTGTCAGGCGACCTGCTTCGCGCTGTCGGTGTCCACCACCACGCCGACCGGCTGGGCGGGGTGAGCCGCGGCTTTGCGCAGCGCGGCCCGGCGAGGGCTGAGCCAGCGTGATCCGGCGAACCGGATGACCCGCCACCGCAGGCGGGCGGCCATGGACAGCATGTGTTCCTGGTTGTCGCGCTTGGCGACCAGGTAGGCGAGCGTGTGCGCGCCCGGCTCGGGGATGAGCAACGGCCGTGGCCGCACCTTGATCTCGCCGAGCTCGAGGCCTTCCAGTTTCCCGGGGTTGTTGGTGAGCAGGGTGACTTCCTTGAGGCCCAGCTGCTTCAGCAGCGCCACCGCGTCGCCGTACGACCGGGTGTCCGCCTTGCGCTCCAAGGCCGCGTACGCGGCGAACGTGTCGATGCCCTCTTCCTGGCACAGCCGGTAGCCCCGCGCCTTCGTCAGGAGGCCGGCGCCACGACCTTCCTGGTCCAGGTAGATGAGCACGCCGGAGTGCCGCTTGATCTCCTCGAGCGATTTGTCGAGCTGGTACAGGCAGTCGCAGTTGGTGGAGCCGAATATCTCGCCGTAGAGGCACCGGGACTGGATCCGCACGAGGCAGCCGTCCCGCGGTTCGCCGAACACCGCCGCGCACGCCGGATTGGGCTGCTCGGAACCACCGAGGACGACGACCCGGAAATCGCCGTCCGAATCCTGCAATCTGTGCTCCACGACCTCGGTCACGGGTTCTCCACGTCGGGTTTTCTCCACAGCCGGTCGACGTCTTCGGTACCGGGCATGGAATCGGTGATCTCCTCGATGGTGAGGTTGGCGGTCATGGCCTGGATCGCCCATTCGAGGGCTTTCCAGGTCAGGTCTCCGCCGTCCTTGAGGAGTTGGAAAGTCAGGGCCGCGGAAAACGCCTCGCGAGCCCCGGGAGTGTCTTCGAGCGGAACGTTCGGGCCTTCGATGTCCCTGGACCGCGTCCGGGAGCGGATCTTGGCGCCGAAGTTCTCCACCACACAGACTGTCTCCACGCCCAGCGTGAGCAATTCCTCAGCCAGCGCGTCGACCGTGTCGGGGCGGTCCGGGTAGGACAGGAGCCCGCGCAGTTCGCCTTCACGGCCGACGAGGTAATCGACGCCGTGAAGATACCGATAAAGCTGTTGCGGCGTTGCCATGGGTGGCGAAGCCTGCAAGAGGACCAACGGTTTCGGCGATTGGCGGGCGGCCTCTTCGAGGGCCCATTGCACCGTTTCCACCGGTGGTTCCAAGGTGACCATGACCGCATCGGCGTCGGCGATTGCTCGTTTCGTGCGCGGTTGCTCGAATTCCGTTGTGGACAGCGAGACCTTACCTTTGTTCATCCAGCCCAGATAACGGGTCTCACCCTTCTGTGTCACGAGCATGAGAGCGCGCGGATTCGCCTCGCCGGGCGTTTCGCGGATCAGCTCGGTCGACAAACCTTCTTGCTGCATGTAGCGGGTGAGCTCGCGGGCGGCCTCGTCGCCCCCGATGGCGGCGCAGAGCCGTGCGCGGAGCCCGAACCGCCGGGCCGCGACCGCCAGGTTGAGCCCCTTGCCCCCGGGGTGTTCCTCGAACGAACTCGCCTGGACCGCGGCCCCGATTCCGGGCAGGTCGTCGGAGACCACGACCACGTCCGTCACCGCGCCCCCGACCACGACGATCGAGTTGCTGGGCTCCCGGGCCCCGGCGGCCGGCTCGAGCAGCGCTTCCGGACCGTGCACGCAGCGCTCGGCGAGCCGGACGAGCGCGCGCGCCTCGGCCGAGCCACGCAGCGTGCGCACGGTCGGCGCCGGGGGGATCTCGGTCACGCCGAGCAGGCGGTGGAACGCCTCCCAGTGCCGGGCGAGCGCGTCGCGTCGCTCGCCGAGGTCCTCGGCGTACAGGTCGTGCAGCTTCGGCCGGTCGGCGAGCAGGGACTCCAGCACGCCGAGGGCGAGCGCCGCGTCGGCGATCAGCCGGTCGGTCGGCTCGAGATCGGCGGTGACGCGGGTGACGACGTCGACGATGGCCTGATCGGTGGACACGGCGTGCTCACGCGCGTACCGGCGCACGACGGGCAGGTCGGCGAGCAGCACGACATCGACCTCCGTCGCGCTGAGCCGCTCGACGTTGAGGCCGCTGCGGGTGCGCAACTTGAGGAAGACGTTTCGGACGCCTTCGACGGCGGCGTCGGGCTTCGCCATCAGCCAAGCCTACCCTTCCTCTGGCATTTGTCTTCTCCAGGGTGACACTTGTTGGACAAACTCCGGACGCTGCCATGGCAGAAGCACGAGTATGTGTCACAACCGGTTCATCTGCCGCGGCGAAAGGTACCTCCTCGCTGCTCCGTTCAGGGTACGACTCTCCGGCTGGACGGACGCTCGACTCCCTGGTGTGCCGAAGTCTCGGTGTCAACCGGAAGAACAGCCGACTCGTGTATCGGAACGGCAATTGACATTGTTACTCGGCAAATGTCACCCTGAGCTTGCCTCATCGGCCCCAGGGAGGTCGCCATGAAGCCCTGTACCTCAGGTTCAGGCCACGAAGTCACCCGCATTGATTTGGCTTCCGCGCTGCGGATTCCGCAGGAAGCCGCCATCATTGGCAGCAGAGCCCGGCCGCGTCCGGCAATTGCCGCGCTGGGCTTGCTCGCGCTGTCAGTCGCCGGGTGCGCTGTCCCTTCGAAGACGGCCGACCCCACCGGCGGGGACCGGGTGGTCCTCGTCGTCAGCGCCACCGCCAATGAACCGCGGCCCGCCGTCACCGACGTGGCCCGCAAGCTCCTCATCGACGCCGCGAACAGCGGAAACGCCTCGCCGCAAGGCTCGGGCAAGAGCAGTGTCGCCCTCGTTTCGGCCGCTGACGGCGCCGATGCCCGCCAGATCGTCCTGACGCCGAGGCGGGCCGACGGATCGCTGGAGCACGGGTTGCAGCGGCCGTCGCTCATCGATCGCAACGTCCAGGCCGTCGCCGACGCCGTGGCCGCCACGGTCGCCGCGCGGTCGGGGCTCGATCTGCTGGGTGGCATCGACGCCGCCGTCCGCGGCATCACTCCCGGGCGCCTGATCGTGGTCAGCAGCGGGCTCAGCACGGCCGGAGCCTTCGACCTGCGCCAGGTCGGCTGGGACGCGGACCCGGCGACGGTCGCGCGCCAGCTGGCCGCCAAGAACGCGTTGCCGCACCTCGAAAACTGGCACGTGCTGTTCACCGGGCTCGGCAGCGTCGCCGGGGCGCAGGCGCCCCTGCCCGGCCCCGCGCACGACAAGCTCCTCCAGTACTGGCAAGCGATCTGCACGCAGGCCCGCGCGGCCGGCTGCGAGTTCGACGACAAGCGCGTCACGACCGAGCCGTCGCGGGCCACGGTCGCCACGCCGGTCGTGCCCGTGCCGGGGGTGACGTCGGTGGTCGGGCCCGCGGGCCGGGTCAGCACCACCGTGTCCGACAGCGCGCTCGGGTTCTCGAGCGATTCCGCGGTGCTGTCCCCGGGTGCTCTGGACCTGCTGCGCGCCCTCGCCGGGAGCATCACCGCGGCGGGCAGGTCCGATGCGGTGGTCATCCGGGGTTACGCCGCCGATCCGCCGGGGTCGACGGCGGCCGGCCGCCAGGCGCTCGCCGACCAGCGCGCCCGCGCGGTGGCCGGCGCCCTCGGCGACGCCGGCGTGCGCCAGCGGCTCGACGTGGCCGGGGTCGGCACCCAGCCCGGCCGGACGGCGATGGTGGGCGGCCGGTTCGACGAGGCCGCGGCCGCCGCGATGCGGCGGGTGGAGATCGCTTATTAGCAGACGAGGAGGTACCGCCATGACCAGCAGCGACGAGACGCGCAACCTGCCCCTCCCGCAGCCGCGCCGCCCGCGGGAGGGGCCGCACACCGGGAGCTCCTCGGCTGCCGGGGACCGGCTGCTCGCCCGGATCCGGGAGCTGCGCTACCTGGCCGACCGGGTGCTGGACGACCTGGTCGTCGGCCCGCACGGGCAGAACCTCACCGTCGCCCAAGCCCAGGCCAAGGCCGAGCTTTTCGACGAGCTGATCGAGCTGGAACAGGCGCAGGGCAGCCTGCGCCACCGCCGCGTCAACCGGCTCACCCGGGTGCTGACCCTGCTCACCGTCACCGTGGTCGACCTGCCGATCATGCTGTGGCTGGCCGGGTCGGTGTTCAACGTCGACTGGACAGCCCCGGTCGGGCTGCCGCTGCTCATCAGCGTGGTGATCTCGGTGCTGGCCACCGGGGGCGCCGCGACCGCGTTGCACCACCTGGGCCACAACCAGCGCCAGCACAAGAACCACCGCCGCCAGCTGGAGTGGAGCAAGCTGTCCACCGGCGCGAAGCTGAGCCTGCTCACCGTCGGGCTGCTGGTGGGCCTGATGGGCGTGGTGATGTTCGTCCGGGTGTCCACCGAGGGGCTGCTGTCCGGGATGAACGGGCTCGCGCTGCTGATGGCGGTGCTCGTCGCGCTCGTCATGGTCGTGTCGGCGACGCTGGTGTTCTGGACGGCCTTCCGCGACGGCTCCCTGGAGCAGGACGACCTGCGCCACTACAGCGAGTGCGTCCGGCCGCACCTGGCCGCCCAGCGCGAGTACGAGGACCAGGCCTACGAGCTGGGGTGCCAGTACGACCTGCTGCGCCGCCGCGCCGAACGCGAGGACGCGATCGGCGCGCCGGCCGAGTGAGCGGTCGTGAGTGGTGAGGCAGCCGCCTCACCACTCACGACGACTCAGCCCAGGTCCTTCAGTTCCTGTTCCACCGCAGCCAGTTCCGCCTCCGAACCCTGGACCTTCGGGCCCTTGAACCACTTCCGGGCCGAAACCACCCACCACAGCGCCGCCCCGCCCAGCACCACGAGGAAGGCGATCGGCGTGTAGTTGAAGGAATCCACGGTCACGGGCGAAACCTGCGGCAGCATGAAGAGCACGAAGATCAGCGCGACCCACACCGTCGCGATGATGCCGATCGGCTTGCCCCAGCGGCCGAGCGTCCACGGCCCCGGCTCGAACGAGTCGCCGCGGCGGACGCGCAGGAACACCGGGATCACGTACGCCACGTACAGCCCGACCACGGCGATCGACGTCACCGCGGCGTAGGCCGTCGCGCTCCACAGGTACGGCAGGGCCAGCACCAGCGCGCCGCCCGCGGCGAGCCACACCGCGTTGGTCGGCGTCTGCGTGCGCTTGTTGATCTTGTGCCAGAAGCCCGAACCCGGGATCGCGCCGTCACGGGCGAAGGCGTAGATCATCCGCGAGTTCGCCGTCACCGACGCCATGCCGCAGAAGAGCTGGGCGCCGATGCAGATCAGCAGGAGGAACTTGCCGGTGACGGCGCCGGTCGCGTCGATGAAGATCTGCGCGGGCGGGACACCGGTGGCCGAGCCGACAGCGCCGTCGTAGTCCTGGATCGCGAACGTCAGGCCGATCAGCAGGATCCAGCCGGCGACGAGGGAGACGACGATCGACATGACGATGCCGCGCGGGCCCGCCGTCGCCGCGCTCTTCGTCTCCTCGGTCATGTGCGCGGACGCGTCGTAGCCGGTCAGCGTGTACTGCGCGACGAGCAGCCCGAGCGCGAAGACGTAGAACGCCGACCCCCAGCCCGTCTGGTTGACGAAGCTCCCGAAGACGAACGACGCGTCCTGGTGCTTGGCCGGCACGAAAACGAGCACGCCGACGATCACCAGCACGCCGATCAGGTGCCACCACACGCTGACGTTGTTGAGGATCGCCACGATCCGGACGCCGAAGGTGTTCAGCAGGCCGTGCACCACGAGGATGATCGCGAGCAGCAGGATCGTGTGCCCCGGCGTCGCTTCGAAGCCGAACTGCAGGTCGAGGAACGCGTTGAGGAACAGCGCCGCGCCGAAGTCGATGCCCGCGGTGACCGCGATCTGGCCGATGAGGTTGAACCAGCCGGTGAACCACGACCACGCGGGACCGGACCGGCCGGGCGCCAGCTTCGCGGCCCAGTAGTACAGGCCGCCGGCGGTCGGGTAGCTGGAGCAGACCTCGGCCATGCCGAGCCCGACCAGGATGACGAACACCCCGACCAGCGGCCAGCCCCAGATCATCGCGGCCGGGCCGCCGGTCTTCATGCCGAAGCCGTAGAGCGTGAGGCAGCCGGAGAGGATCGAGATGATCGTGAAGGAGACGGCGAAGTTCGAGAACGCCGACATCGTCCGTTTCAGCTCTTGGGCGTAGCCCAGCTGGTGCAGCCGGGCGGCGTCGTCGTCGGCGGGGGTGGTCTGCTGGTCGGAAACATCCATCGGGCACCTCTTGAAAGGTATGCGGCCAGACCATTGAATTCGCCGAAGGTAGCCCCGGGCCCGGAGGGTGTCAAGCCTTCGTCAAGAACTCGTCCAGCCGCCGCAGCAGGGGCCCGCCACCTCGGTGGTCGTTCGAGATCAGGGTCGCCGTCAGCCCGGTCGACGGCTCGTGCGTGCTCCGGAACGTGACGCCGTGGTCGCCGCCCTCCAGCCGCACGACGCCGGGCCGGGGCAGCCAGAAGCCGAGGCCGTAGCCCTCCGCGTGCGGGCGCAGCATCCGGGTGACCCACTCGCGGGGCACGATCCGCCCGTTCAGCAAGGCGGGCCAGAACTTCCGGAAGTCCGGGGCGGAGCTGTAGATTCCGCCGTCGCCGTGCCCCACGACGGGCAGG
This sequence comes from Amycolatopsis sp. NPDC003731, assembly GCF_053586895.1. Taxonomy (NCBI): domain Bacteria; kingdom Bacillati; phylum Actinomycetota; class Actinomycetes; order Pseudonocardiales; family Pseudonocardiaceae; genus Amycolatopsis; species Amycolatopsis sp. NPDC003731. The sequence continues at coordinate 22,617 of NZ_JBSFNC010000109.1, forward strand.
CTGAACACGTTGGTGCGCCCGTCTTCGAGGTAGCCGGTGGCCGTGCGGGCGGGCAGCGCGTCCGAGCGGAGGAAGGCCGTGTCCGTCATCCCGGCGGGGCCGCAGACCCGCTCGTGGACGAGGTCGGTGAAAGGTATGCCGGCGATCCGTTCGGCGATCAGGCCGAGGACGGCGAAGGCGCCGTTGTTGTACCGGAACTCCGTACCGGGCGGGGAAACCTGCGGGAAGCCGTCGAGCGCGGCGAGGTAGTCGGCCGACGTGACGAGCCAGGGCGGGTGCTCCGGCGGGTTGTCGTCGTCGCAGTAGTCGCCGATGCCGGAGGTGTGCGTCAGCAGGTGCTCGACGGTCACCCGGTCGTCGATCAGCGGCAGGTCGTCGCCGAGGACTTCGCGGGCGGTCGTCTCGAGTTCCAGCCGTCCGTCGGCGATCAGGCCGACCACGACCAGCGCGGTGAAGCCCTTGGTGCCACTGGCGATCGCGAACCGCGTGTCGACGGTGTTCTCGACGCCGTAAGCGATGTGCGCGTACCCGGACGCCTCGGCGAGCAGCGTCTCGTCGCCGCGGCTGACCAGCACCACGCCGGAAAAGGGCGCTTCCATGGACCCAGCGTCCACGGAAGCGCCCTTCGCGGCCAAGCGATTAACGGCCCAGGAAGGCGTGCAGCGATTCGAGGGCGGTGTCCGGCTGGTCGGCGAAGAAGCCGTCGACGCCGGCCCGGAAGAACGCCGCCTCCTCGGTGAAGACGTCACCGTAGGCGTCCGGCTCGGCCGACGAGCGCAGGTTCGCGGGCAGGAACGGGTTCTCGTTCCGGAAGGTGTACGGCTGCACCTTCAGGCCGGCCTTGTGGGCGTCCGCGACGAGCGCGGTCGGCGTGCCCAGGTTGTCGTTCTTGTCCCGCGGGATGATCTGCGCCTTGTCCGGGCCGAGGTACTTCGCGTACTTCGCCACTTCGCGCAGGCCCTGCGGCGTGACGAGGTCCGCGTACGTCCGCTTGTCGCCGTTCGCGACGAAGTCCGCCGGGGCGCCGGAGGCCGAGGTCAGCTGCAGCAGCGGCGTCCGCAGCTGCCGGTGCAGCGCGATCAGGTTCGACACCTCGAACGACTGGATGATCGCGGGCGCGTCCGGCCGGTCGAGGCCGTTGCGCTTGAGGATGGCGACCAGCTTCGGCTCGGTCGGGTTGCCGATGGACTGGAAGAACGTCGAGTGCTTGACCTCGGGGTAGGTGCCGAGGGTGCGGTGCAGCTCGCGGCCGAGGCGCTTGGTCAGGTCGAGAACCTCCTGGTAGGAGGCGATCTGGTAGCGCCCGTTGTACAGCGTGTTGTGCGGCCGGTTCTGCGGGATCCGCTCGACCGCGCGCAGCGTCTTCAGCTCGGCGAGCGTGAAGTCCTGGGTGAACCACCCGGTGGTGGTGACCCCGTCGAGCACGACGGTCTTCTTCCGGTCGGCGAACTCCGGGTGCTTCGCGACGTCGGTGGTGCCGCCGATCTCGGGTTCGTGCCGGGCGACGAGCCGGCCGTCCTTGGTGGGCACGAGGTCGACGTCGACCCAGTCGACGCCCATCCGGTAGGCGAGCTCGTAGGAGGCGAGCGTGTGCTCCGGCCGGTACCCGGGCGCGCCGCGGTGTCCGATGATCACGGGGTCATGGTGGCCCCGCCCGCGCGCGACGGCATCCCCGGACCCGCTTTCGGCGGCGGACGCCGACCCGACGGCAAAGCCGGTGACGCTCAGCAACGCCAGCCCGGCCAGCGCGAGCAAGCCGACACGTTTGCGCTTCATCTGGTGACCTCTTTTCACACAGGGTGTGCCCTGACTACCCGCGCAACCCTCGATGTCGCAAGCGTCCGAAGTACGTACCTGACCGGTCGAAGCGGTAAACGGCGCGTGGACTCCTGTTCGTCCAGTGAGCGGTTTGGTGCCCACCACCCCGAAGCCGGGATTGTCACTACGGCCGGTGGTACCGCGTCAAGGCGGGAAAGCGTGCCTTGACCCGGCACCACCGGCCGTGTTCTGGCTTCGGATCGGGGTGGCGGGGCAGGTCTGGGCGGGGTGCAAGTCCGGCGTCGACGTCCCGTTTCGGTGAGCGAGGCAGCTTCAGGGCGCACCGGCTTCGCCGCAGCCCGCCCTCCCAAGGCAGGGCCCGGCGATGTTCCGCCGGTGTGGGTGCCTGCACTCCTCGAAGGTCGCGAATGACTCATTCGGGACGTCGGAGGTCGCGAATGAGTCATTCGCGACACTGCAGGCCCAGCGCCGCGCCGAGAGACTCGTCACACCTGGTAGTCGTAGAGCGTCGGCCGGCCGCCTGAACTCGGCAGGTTCGCCGGCGACCGCAGGTGGTTGCGCCCCGAATCCACCGTTCGCAGCGTTGTCGCCAGCAGTTCCGAGAACTCCGCCAGCTTCCCGTCCACGTACGCGTCGCAGTCCGCGCGCTGGCGGTCCGCCTCCGCGTGGGCCTCGTCCACGATGCGGGCCGACTCCGCGTGGGCCGCCTGGACCACCTCGGTCTGGGCCACCAGCCTGGCCTGCTCTGCCCGGCCGTCCTCGATTGCCCGGTCGTACGCGTCGCGGCCTGCCTGGATCATGCGCTCGGACTCCGCACGGGAGCGGTCCGTGAGGTTCTGGTACTCCGCCTGGCCCGCCGCCACCGTGCGATCCGCCTGGTCGTGCGCGTCGGCGAGCATCTGCTCCGCACGAGCGCGCGCGTCGGCGAGGATGCGCTCCGCCTCGTCCGTCGCGTCGGCGATCGTTCGCTCGGCCTCGGCGTTGGCGCCCGCCACCGTTTCGCCCGCTTCCTTGCGGGCCGCGTGGATCAGGTCGTCGCGCTTGTCGAGGACGTCCTGGGCGTCGTCGATCTCCGCCGGCAGTGCGTCGCGGACGTCGTCGAGGAGCTCCAGCACGTCGCCGCGGGGCACGACGCAGCTGGCCGTCATCGGGACGCCGCGCGCCTCCTCGACGATGGTCACGAGCTCGTCGAGCGCCTCGAAAACCCGGTACACGGCAACTCCAATCCCCTGTCGCTGTGGACCAGTCTGCCCGCATCCGGCGCCGAAGCGGTGAACGCGACCGGCGCCGGGCGTGTCCCCCTGGACCACGCCCGGCGCCGGAGTTCCTAGGGCAGCGCGAACGCCGGATCGGTGATCACCCGCTCGAGCTGCTCTTCGCTCAGCTGCACCGAGTCGGCGGCGTCGCCGGCGGCGTCCGCGAGCGTCACCATGGACCCGTCGGCCCGGTGGAGGGCGCCGTCGAAGCCGCGCAGCTTCGTGAGCCCCCCGGTGGTCACGACGCCGCTTTCGAACACCAGCAGCACCGCCCCGCCCGGCTGGGGGATCCGGTCGCAGCGCAGGGCGATCGACGCCGGCTCGGCGCACGACCGGACCACGGGCACGTGGTCGTCCGGCGCGTCCCGGCCGTACACCGTCAGCTGGAAGGACCCGGGCCGCCCGGCCGCGTCGACGAACTCGGCGGTGACGCTCATCCTCGCGGGTGACACCGCGTCGGCCGATGACGTGCCCACGCTCAGGTGCCGGAGCCCGGGGAACACCCCGGCCACGGCGTCGCCGAGCGCCTGCCGGATCCGCGCCTGCTCGGCGAGCGGCGGCGGGGACGGCGGCGAGGCGGCCGGGGGAACCGGCGCCGGGTCCGGCGCGAACACCGCCACGGCCGCGGCGGCCGAGGCCACGGCGAAGGTCCCGGTGATCCCGGCGCGGCGCCGGCGGACGTCCCGGGCCGCCCGGTCGGCGAGCGCGTCGGGGTCGAAGCCCAGCGGCGGTTCCGGGACGGCCACCTCGCGCAGGCGGGTCTCGAGGTCGGTCATCACGCGCTCCTCTCCGCGCTGTGCTCGAGCAGGCCCCGGAGGGTCTCGAGCCCGCGGGCGGCCTGGCTCCGGACGGTTCCCTCCGAGCAGCGCAGCACGTCCGCGACCGCCGCCGCCGGCAGGTCCGCGCAATAGCGGAGGACGACGGCGGCGCGCTGCTTCGGCGGGACTTCGGCGAGGGCGCGCAGGAGCGGGCCGGAAATCCCGGTCTCGGTCAGGACGGCGGGTTGGTCCGGCACGACGCCGTCCCGGCGTTCGCGGCGCCGCCACGGCCGCCGGGACTCGTCGAGCCAGCAGCGCAGCAGGACCTGCCGGGCGTAGTTGTCGACGGGCCCGCGCCGGGTGATCTTCGGCCAGACCCGGTACAGCTTGATCAGCGTCAGCTGGACGAGGTCCTCCGCGAGGTGCCAGTCGCCGCACAGCAGGTACGCCGTCCGTCTCAGCGCGAAGGCGCGTGCCCGGGCGAACTCCCGGAAGTCCGCGTCGTCCGCAGCCCGCATCGCGCCTCCTCGTCCGTCTTCCGGTGTACCTCACGGACGAGGGGGCGCGGCGCGTTGCACGGGCTCAGGAATTCAGGTCGATCCGCTCGAAGGTGGCGTAGCGGTCGGGCGTGTAGGCCAGCTCGCCGGCCTTGCCGGAGATCACGCGGTCGTTCGCGGCGACGGCGAAGAGCTTGTAGTAACCGGACGCGCAGGCCGGGAGCACGCCTTCGCGGTTCTCGTAGGTCGTCCCGGCCGAGGTGCCGTTCCGCACGTTGTTCACGACGGTCTTCGCCGCCGACGACAGCTGCGAGTAGCCGATCTTGGCCAGGCCGGACAGGTCGCCGCAGGCGTGCGTCGTGCCGCCGCTGATGTCGATGACCTTGAAGGTGGCGTAGTGGTCGCCGGTGTAGAAGTACTCGCCGGCGCTACCGGTCACGATGCGGCGCGTGCCGCGGGTGCTCGAGCCCGGCGTCGGCACCGTGTACTCGTGGTAGTAGCCCGACGCGCAGGCCGGGAGGATGCCTTCCCGGTTGTCGAAGACGACGCCGTCGTTCTTCGGGTACGGGAACGGCCCGTTCGTCTGGATCAGCCGGTACGTCGTCGTCGCTTCGGCGGGCAGCGCCGAGAGCGTCGTGTGCGAGAAGCCCGACAGGTTCCCGCAGGCGTTCTGCGCGGCGACGGCCGGGGACGGCGCGGTGACCCCGGCGAACAGCGTCGCCAAGAGCGCGAACAGGACGGCAGCCAGGCGCGATCGGTAGTTGGTCATTTTCGGACCGTAACCCGATCGGATGATTTTCAGGAGACGTGGACGTGAACTCCGGGTCGAAGTCCCGACGAACGGAGGGTCAGCGCCCCAGCTTCGGGAACTTCTCCGACAGCCGCTCGTAGACGACCGGCGGCACGAAGCGCTCGATGTCGCCGCCGAGCGCCGAGATCTCCTTGACCAGCGAGCTGGACACGAAGCCGTACGCCGGGTTGTTCGCCATCAGCAGCGTCTCGACGCCGGTGAGCTCGCGGTTCATCTGCGCCATCTGCAGCTCGTAGTCGAAGTCGCTGACCGAGCGCAGGCCCTTGACGACCGCCGCGATGTCGTTGTCGCGGCAGTAATCGACCAGCAGGCCCTCCCACGAGTCGATCCGCACGTTGCCGAGCTTCGCGGTGATCTCGCCGAGGATCTCGAGCCGTTCGGAGACCTCGAAGAGCCCCTTCTTCGACCGGTTGACCCCGACGGCGACGACGACCTCATCGAACAGCCGGCTGGCCCGTTCGATGATGTCGAGGTGGCCGTTGGTGGCCGGGTCGTAGGAACCGGGACAGACCGCACGCCGCATGGCGCGGACGCTACCGTGCCGCACCCGGTCTCCGCCGCGTGGTTCACGCCACAGCCGTGTACTCCGCCCAGAACACGGCCGTGTCGCCGTACTTCTTCGCGCGCGCCGGCTCGAAGCCCGGCGGCCAGTCCGGCTCGCCGTCGCGGGCCGCGCGCTCGATCACCACCAGCGCCGATGCCGTCAGCCAGCCGCCCGCGGCCAGCGAGGCCAGCACGGACCCGAGCGCGGCCGCGTCCACGGCGTACGGCGGGTCGGCCAGCACGAGGTCGAACGGCGACGGCGCGGGCGCGGCGACCACCGCCTCGACCTGCCCCGCCCGGACCGTGCCGCCCAGGCGCAGCGCCGCGACGTTGCCGCGCAGGACGTCCACCGCACGCCGGTCGGACTCCACGAACAACGCGTCCGCCGCGCCCCGCGAGAGGGCTTCGAGGCCGAGCGCGCCGGAGCCGGCGTAGAGGTCGAGGACGCGGGCACCGTCCAGCTCGCCCGCCGTCTCCAGAGCGTTGAACAGGGCTTCCCGCACGCGTTCGGACGTCGGCCGGGTGCCCTTCGGCGGCACCTTCAGCCGCCGTCCGCCCGCCGTCCCGGCCACGATCCTGGTCACCCCCCGATTGTGCGGGGACGGCCTGCCGAGCGGATGACCGGGACACGGGTGTCCCCGCCCGGGCCACCGCGTAGAGTCGTTCTTCGCCCTCGGAGGCGATCCCAAAGCTGTCAAGGAGCCATGCGTGTCCGAACCTCGGGTCAGACGGGCCGAGATCGCCATCGAGCAAGCCCACGTCGATCGCGTGTACACCCGTCTGGACGAACTGCGGGTCCAGGCCGAGGCCATGCGGACGAAGGGCTACGAGATCGGCCAGGGAGCGCAGCGCGAGGCGATCTTCGAGCAGGCGTCGATGCTGTTCGAGCGCGACATGATGGTCTACCACGCCAACCAGACGCTGCAGACGCTCGACGCCGAGTACGAAGGCCTCGTCTTCGGCCGGCTCGACGACCGCGAGGGAGAACGCACCTACGTCGGCCGGCTCGGCATCCGCGACGCCGAGTTCGACAACCTCGTCACGGACTGGCGCGCGCCGGCCGCGGCGGCGTTCTACCAGGCCACGGCCGAGGAACCGATGGACGTGGTGCGGCGGCGGGTGATCCGCTGCTCGGGCCAGAACGTCCTCGACGTCGACGACGACGTCCTGATCGCCGACGCCGTCCCCGAGGACATGCAGATCGTCGGCGAGGGCGCGCTGATGGCCGCGCTGGGGCGTTCGCGCGGCGAGAAGATGCGCGACATCGTCGCGACCATCCAGAAGGAGCAGGACGAGGTCATCCGGGCGCCGTGGCGCGGGGTCACCGAGATCACCGGCGGGCCGGGCACCGGCAAGACCGCGGTGGCGCTGCACCGCGCGGCTTACCTGCTGTACCGCTACCGCCGCCAGCTGGGCGGCGCGGGCGTACTCGTGATCGGGCCGTCGGGCGTGTTCACCAGCTACATCTCGCGGGTCCTCCCCTCCATGGGTGAGACGAACGTCGAATTGCGCGCACTCGGCGAAGTCCTCGACGGCCTGGAGGCGACGCGGCAGGACGCCTCGCCGCTCGCCGCCGTCAAGGGGTCGCTGCGGATGCGGAAGGTGCTGCTGCGGGCGCTGCGGGACACGCCGCCGGAGGCGCCGGAGGAGATGCGGATCGTCTACCGCGGCGAAGTCCTGAAGCTGGGCGCGCGCGAGCTGGAGAAGGTGCGTCGCAAGGCCCACACGCAGGGCGCGCCGCCGAACCGGTCGCGGATCCGGGCGGCCGAGCTGCTGCTGGACGCCCTCGCCGCGAAGGCCGAGGAGCACGCGAAGGACGACGGCCGGCAGATCGACCGCGCCGAGCTGATCACCGACCTGGGCGAGCGGATCGACTTCCACCGCTTCCTGGTCGTCTGGTGGCCGGTGCTGTACCCGGCGCAGATCCTCAAGTGGCTGGGCGAGGAGAAGCGGCTGGCCGCGGCGGCGAAGGGCATCCTGAACCGCCAGGAGATCTCGATGCTGGCCGCGGACTTCGCGGACCGCTCGCGGGGCTGGTCGATCGCGGACGTGGCGTTGCTCGACGAGCTGCGCGTCCTGGTCGGGCCCCCGCCGAAGCGCAAGCGGCGCCAGGTGATCGAGGTCGAGCCGGAGCGCTCGGGCGGCGCGCCGACGCGGCCGGAGCACTACGACGAGTACTCGCACGTGGTCGTCGACGAGTCCCAGGACCTGTCGCCGATGCAGTGGCGCATGGTCGGCCGGCGCGGCAAGTACGCGAGCTGGACGGTGGTCGGCGACCCGGTCCAGAGCTCGTGGCCGGACCCGGCGGAGGCGGCTTCGGCCCGCGACCAGGCGTTCGGCGTCAAGACGGCCCGGCGCCGGTTCACGCTGCGCACGAACTACCGCAACTCGGCGGAGATCTTCGACCTGGCGGCGAAGGTGGTGGCGGGGCACGCGGAGTCCGGCGAGCTGCCGGTGGCGGTCCGCCGCACCGGAGTGGAGCCGGAGGTCCGCCCGGTCGAGGCACCGGGCCTGGCGGCGGCAACCCAGGCGGCGGTGAAAGAGCTGCTGGGCGCGGTGGAGGGAACGGTCGGCGTCATCACGGCGATGGACCGGGTCCCGGAGGTCGCGGGCTGGCTGTCGGGGCAGGCGGACGAGCGGCTGAAGGTCGTGGGCAGCCTGGACTCGAAGGGCCTCGAGTACGACGCGGTGGTGCTGGTGGAGCCGAACGACTTGATCACGGAGTCGACGACCGGGCGCCGGGTGCTGTACGTGGCGCTGACCCGGGCGACGCAGCAACTGATCGTGCTGGCCTCGAACCCGGACTGGATCCCGGCGGCCTGAGGCTGGTCGGTTCCGAAGGACCGGGGTGCCTGACGGGGTTGCTCACAACCCGGTGGGGCTGGGGACAGCTCCGGCCCCGGCAGCGGTTTTCCGGCATCGAAGTCGGACCCCCTCGATACGCTGGAGCGGGGCGGCTCCCCCAGGGAGGGTGGGCGCTGCGGCGCCCGCGGCGAAGTCGGAGCGCCCTTCCAGGCGCTTCACCGGCTCGAACGGCACGTTGACGCCGGACTTGCACCCCGCCCAGGCCTGCCCCGCCACCCCGATCCGAAGCCAGCACGCGGACGGTGGTGGGGGGGGGTGGGGCTCGCTTACCCGCACAGGCCGCCCCCCCCCCCCCCCAGAGAA
>NZ_JBSFNC010000110.1:0-31303 GCF_053586895.1 Amycolatopsis sp. NPDC003731
GCGCCGGCCAGCCGGGAAGCGACCAGCGACGGGTGCCGTTCGGCGAGCACCATCAGCGTCACATTCGGGACCTCCGAGGTCCCGAATGAGTCATTCGCGACCTTCCCGCGCCGCCGGGGACGCCGTCGTGCGCCGTCTGGAAAGCTGGACGCATGCGCGTTGCGCTGCTGGGCCCGCTGCGGGCGGCGGAAGACGATGGCACGCCGATCGACGTCGGGGGTGCCCGGCTTCGCATGCTCCTGGCCAGGCTCGCTCTGGACGCCGGGCGCGCGGTCGCCGCCGACGCGCTCGTCGATGGGCTCTGGGGCGCCGAACCGCCCGCCGATGCGGCCAACGCCCTGCAGTCGCTGGTCTCGCGGCTGCGGAAGGCCTTGCCCGTGGCCGTCGAATCCGGGCCCGGCGGGTACCGGCTCGCGGTGCAAGCCGGGGACGTCGATGCCGAGCGGTTCGAACGGCTCGCCGCCGAAGGCCGCCGGGAGCTCGCCGCGGGCCGGGACGCCCGCGCTGCCGACCTGCTCACCGAGGCCCTCGCCCTCTGGCAAGGCCCCGCGCTCGCCGACGTCCTCGACGCGCCCTTCGCGTCCGCCCCGGCGCGGCGGCTCACCGACCTGCGGGCCGAGGCGGCCGAGGACCGCTTCGACGCCCTGATCCGGCTGGGCCGGCACGCCGGGGTGCTCGCCGACCTGACCGCGGCCGCCGATGCCGATCCGCTGCGCGAACGGCTCGCCGGCCTGCGGATCCGCGCTCTGTGCGCGGCCGGGCGGCAGTCGGAGGCGCTGGCCGTCTACGCCGGGCTCCGCCGCACCCTGGCCGACCAGCTCGGCGTCGATCCCTCGGCCGAGCTGCAGGAGATCCACGTCGCCGCGCTGCGCGGGGAGTTCGCGCCGCCGTCGCCGGTGGCCGATCGGCTGCCCACGCGGCTGACCACGTTCGTCGGCCGCGACGACGAGCTGAAGCTGCTGGCCGAGCTCCTCGGCGGCGCCCGGCTGGTCACCCTGACCGGGCCGGGCGGCGCCGGCAAGACGCGACTGGCCACCGAGGCGGCGTCGCGGCACCCCGCCCACCAGCGGGGCCGGGTCTGGTTCGCCGCGCTGGCCGGCGTCCGCGACCCCGACGACGTCCCCGGCGCGCTGCTGGGCGCCCTGGAGGTCCGGGAGATCCGCGCCGAGACCGAGATAAACCGCCGCCAGCCGGAGCCGGTGGACCAGGCCGTCGAGGTGCTCGGCGGCGAGGAAGCGCTGCTGGTGCTGGACAACTGCGAGCACGTCGTCGACGCCGCCGCGCGGCTGGCCGACGAACTGCTGCACCGGGCGCCGCGGCTGCGGATCCTGGCCACCAGCCGCGAGCCGCTGGCCATCACCGGGGAGGCGCTGTGCCCGCTCGGCCCGCTGCCGGTGCCCGCGGAACGCGCCGCGCCCGCGGAGGCCGCCGAGCTCGACTCGACGCGGCTGTTCCTCGACCGGGCCGCCGCGGTCCGCCCCGACTTCGTGCTCGACGAGTCCACGGTGGACCACGTCGGCGAGATCTGCCGCCGGCTCGACGGGATGCCGCTGGCCCTGGAGCTGGCCGCGGCGCGGCTGCGGTCGATGACGGTGGCCCAGATCGCCGGCCGGCTCGGCGACCGGTTCCGGCTGCTCACCTCGGGCAGCCGGACGGCGTTGCCGAGGCAGCGGACGCTGCGCGCGGTCGTCGAGTGGAGCTGGGAACTGCTGGCCGAACCCGAACTCGTGCTGGCCCGGCGGCTCGCGGTGTTCGCCGGTGGCGCGGAGCTGACGCCGATCGAGGCCGTCTGCGCCGACGAGCTGCTGCCCGCCGCCGACGTGCCGTACGTGCTCGGCAGCCTGGTCGAGAAGTCCATAGTGGACACGATCGACAGCGGCGGCGAGCCGCGGTACCGGATGCTCGAGACGCTGCGGGTCTACGCCACCGAGCGGCTGGTGGAGTCGGGGGAGCACGACCGGATGCGCCGGGCGATGGCGAGCTACTACGCCGAGCTCGCCCAGCGCCTGGAACCGACGCTGCGCACAGCCGACCAGCTGCGGGCGATCGACCGGTACGAAGCCGAGAGCGCCAACATGATCGCGGCCCTGCGCGGCGCGATCGAGATGTCCGATGTGGACAACGCGGTCGCGTTGCTGGACGGGATGTTCTGGTACCTCACCATCCTCGGGCAGGGCGGGCGGATCGGCTCGCTGATCCGCGAGACCCTCGAGTTCGGCGACCGCCTGCCGCCGGCGGTGCTGGCCGCCTACCAGGCGCTGTGCTACCTGATGGACGCCATCCCGGTCCGGTCCGACCAGCCCGAGATCCTCCGGCTGGTCGACGACTGCGTGCGGAGCAACGCGGTCGACCGGTACCCGGGGCTCGCCGTGGCCCTGCCGATGCTGGCCTTCCTGGGCGGGGACCGGGAGATCGCCGTCCGGGAGGTGCGCCGGGCCGCGCAGCACCCGGACGCGTGGACCCGGGCCGGCGGGCACTGGGTGGAGAGCTTCCTGCTCGACGACGCGGGCGACGTCGAGGGCGCCGACCGGGCCCGCGACCTGGCGCACGCCGGATTCGAAGCGGTCGGCGACCGCTGGGGCATCGCGATGACGCTGAGCTTCAAGGCGTACTCGCTGTCGCAGAACGGCGACAGCGCCAAGGCCATCGAGACCTACCAGCAGGGCCTGGCCCTGTCGATGGAGCTGCGGTCGTACGAGGACGCCGTGCAGCACTGGTGGCGGCTGGCCGTCGAGCGGGCGCGCAGCGGCGACTTCGAAGGGGCCTGGCGCGACCAGGAGGCCGCGGAACGCTACGGCGAAGGCATCACGAACCTGCAGCACCGGGCCATCCTGATGTTCGGCAGGCTCGAACTGCTGCTGCGCACGGGCCGGCTGGCCGAAGCGCGGGCGCTGCTCGACCGCGTCGCCGCGATGGGCGGCGACGACTGGTTCCCCGGCGGCATCGGCGACGAGTTCATCCACGCGTTCGAGGCGCGGCTCCTGCTGGCCCAGGGCCGCGCGGACGAGGCCGAGCCGCACGCGGTGATCGCGATCCGGGCGACGAACCGGCGCGGCGACATGCCGGACCTGGCCGGGGCGGTGGAGCTGCTCGCGATGATCCGCGAGCGGCAGGGCCGTCCCGAGACGGCAGCCCGGGTGCTCGCCGCGTCCGCCGTCATCCGCGGCCGGCTCGACCTCGGCAGCCCCGAGGTGCGGGCGCTCATCGACGCCCTCCGCGCGGTGCTCCCGGACTACGAATCCTGCTACGAAGACGGCCGCCTTCTGTCCAAAAAGGACACGGTCGCCTGGCTCCTGGCCGAACTGGACTGAAGGGCCCCTTCCCCGCAGCAGCTGCGAGAAAGGGGCCCTTCAGCTTCCCCTGGCGCTACTCACCCCCGTGTGTGCGCCTTTCAGACCCGCCGGCGGTAGGCCCAGGTGGCCAGCGGGAAGAACACGATCACCGCGCCGGCCATCCAGGCCAGCGCCCCGGCCAGCGGGCCGGCGACGGCTCCGCCGTTCATCAGGCCGCGCAGCGCGTTCGCCATCAGGCTGACCGGGCTGATGTCCGCCCAGGCCCGCAGCCAGCCCGGCATGGTGTTCGTCTGCACGAACACGTTGCTGCCGAAGGTCAGCGGCATGATGAAGACGAACATCAGCGCCTGCGCCGAGCCCGGCGTCTTCATCAGCATGCCGACGAACACCGAGCCCCAGCAGAAGCTCAGCCCGAACGCCAGCGCGAGCAGGATCGCCACCGCGAACTCGCCGGGGCTGGTCGCGATCCGGTAGCCCATGATCGTGGCCACGACCATCAGCACGGTCAGGCAGACGACGTACCGCACGACGTCGGCGAGCACCGCGCCGATCAGCGGCGCCGAGCGGGCGATCGGCATGCTGCGGAACCGGTCGAACACGCCCTTGGTGACGTCGGTGTTGAGCTGCACGCCGACGGTCAGGCAGGCCTGCAGGATGTTCATCACGATGACGCCGGGCACGACCAGCTGCAGGTAGGCGTCGATCGAGCCGGACAGCGCGCCGCCGAACAGGTAGACGAAGATCACCAGGAAGATGATCGGCATCAGGGTGACGTCGGCGAGCTGTTCGGGGTTCTTGCGGATCTTCAGGATGCCCCGCCAGGCCAGCGAAAGCGCGTGCTGGAACCCCTTGCCGGGGCTGATGTGCCGCGGCGGGGCCGGGCGGTCGAGGGCCAGCGTCGTCATGCCAGGCTCCCTTCGAGGGTCTTGTCTTCGGTGGACTGTTCGGCGGTGTGCCCGGTCAGGGCGAGGAACACTTCGTCGAGGCTGGGGAGCCGCAGTGCCAGCTCGTCCGCGGTGATCCCGGCTTCGTCCAGCTTGCGGACCAAAGTGGACAGCAGCACCGGGTCGTTGACCGGCGCGGTGAGCAGTCCGGTCGCGTCGTCGCGGGTCGGCCGGACGCCGGACAGGTCGCCGAGGATGCGGTTGACGGCGTCCATGTCGGACAGCCGGGTCGGCCGCACCTGCAGCGTCTGCCCGCCGACGCGGCGCTTGAGCTCGTCGGCGCGGCCGTCGGCGACGACCCGGCCGTGGTCGAAGACGGTGATCTTGTCGGCCAGCTGGTCGGCTTCCTCCAGGTACTGCGTGGTCAGCAGCACCGTCGCGCCCTCGGCGACGAGGCCGCGGACGACGTCCCAGACCTCGTTGCGGGCGTGCGGGTCGAGCCCGGTGGTCGGTTCGTCGAGGTAGAGCACCTCGGGCCGGCCGACGAGGCTGGCGGCGAGGTCGAGCCGCCGCCGCATGCCGCCCGAGTACGTCCGGATCGGCCGCTTGGCCGCCTTGGTCAGCTCGAACCGCTCGATCAGCTCGGTGGCGCGGGTCTTGGCGTGGCTGCGCGGGTAGCCGTACAACCGTCCGATCAGGACGAGGTTCTCGATGCCGTTGAGGTCCTCGTCGACCGACGCGTACTGCCCGGTCAGCCCGATCAGGCTGCGGACCCGGACCGGGTCGGCGACCACGTCGTAGCCGCCGACGGTGGCTCTGCCGGCGTCGGGTTTCATCAGGGTCGCCAGGATCCGGACGGCGGTCGTCTTGCCGGCGCCGTTCGGGCCGAGCACCCCCACGACCTGCCCGAACGGGACCTCGAGGTCGACCCCGTCGAGCGCCTTGGTGTCCCCGAAGTGCTTGACCAGGCCCTCGGCCTGGATTGCGTGCGACATGGGCGTCCTCCTTCACTGTCGCTTCTGGGCTCACTGTGGACGGCCGCGCTGGTAAGCCGCGCACAGCGCGCTGTCAGCGGCTGGCAGGCGCTGGTGGAGATCTTGTGGAGGACTTGTCGGGGCAGCGGCCGAGCGGCGCCGGTCTCGGCATACTCGGCAGCATGGTGGTTGCGGAAGAGACGCGGTCGCGGCGGAAGAACCCGCTGGTCACGGGCCTGCTGGTGGTCCCGCTGGTGCCGCTGGCGCTGCTGGCGGCGCTGCGCCTGCTCGGCTACGACGGCGGCTGGTACACGCTGGTCGCGCTGTCGTTGACGCCGTTCGCGGCGGCCGCGGGGGTGCTGCTCGGCGGCGTCACCCTGGCGTTGCGGCGGTGGTGGCTCGGCGGGGTCGCGCTGGTGCTGGCGCTCGCGCTGGCCGTCCTCGTCATCCCGCGGGTGTCGGCGAGCGAGCAACGCACCGTGCAGGGCAAAACACTGCGCGTCCTCGCCTCGAACCTGCTCTACGGCCAGGCCGACGCGAAAGCCGTCGTCGACCTGGTGCGCGAGCAGCGGATCGACGTGCTGAACCTGGTCGAGATGACCCCGTCCGCGGTCGACCGGCTGACCGCGGCGGGGCTTTTCGACCTGCTGCCGCACCGCGTGCTGCACCCGGCGCCGGGCGCGTTCGGCTCGGGCATCGCGTCCCGCTTCCCGCTGAAGGAGGTCAACCTGACCGGCGATTCGGCGGCCAAGCAGCCGGGCGCGGAGGCCGACCTCGGCGAGGGCGTGGTGGTCGAGATCGTCGCGGTCCACCCGATCTCCCCGGACGTGGACACCCCGCTGTGGGAGCGCGAGATCAAGGACCTGTCCCAGCCGGCGGGCGAGCACGGGCTGCGCATCCTGGCGGGCGACTTCAACGCCACGCTGGACCACGCGGCCTACCGGACGGTCCTGTCCCGCGGTTACCACGACGCGGCCGAGGAGCGCGGCGAAGGCTTGGCCCCGACGTGGCCGTCGTCCATGCCGGTGGTGACGATCGACCACGTGGCGGTCGACAACCGCGCGGCGGTGCTGGACTATCGCGTGTTCGATGTGGCGGGTAGTGACCACCGAGCGGTGTTCGCCGAGGTGCGGTTGCCGTGATCAGCGGGGCAGGAGCTGCTTCAGCGTCTCCAGGGCCCCCGCCGCGATCGACACGCCGCGGCCGTGGCGGATTTCGGGTTCTCGCGGGTTGATCCGGATCAACGCGCCCGTCGCCGCGCTCGCCAGTTCGGCGTAGCGGCGGACCGTTGGGACCGCCTGGCCCGCTCCCAGCTCCACCACCACGAGGTCACGGGCCGTCCGGCGCCACGCCGTGAGCTCGTCCAGCTGGGCCTGGCTGCGGTCCGGGACCCAGGAAAAGTCGCCGAACATCAGGATGTTCGGGCGCGCCAACCCGCCGCAGCGGGGGCACGAGGGCAGCGGCGGCACCGCCCGCATGGTCTCCTCGTCGACCGCGACATCCACGTCCGCCGGCCAGATCTCGGACGTGCACCCGTCGAGGCACTGCAGGTGGTGGATCGAGCCGTGTGCCTCCGCCACGAACTCGAAGCCCGCCTTCTGGAACTGGCCGTCCACATTGGACGTGAACACGCGGACGCCGCCGGGCAGGCGTGAGCCCAGTGAGAGCAGCAGCCGGAAGCCCTCGTGCGGGACGGTCTCGCGGTACAGCGCGAGCCGGTGTCCGTAGAAGCCCCAGGCCAGCTCGGGATCGTCGGCGAAGTGGCGTGGGTCGGCCAGTTCCTCGAATTGCAGGCCGAGGCGGGCGTACGGCGGGTACGCGCGCCAGAACCCCTCGCCGCCGCGGAAGTCCGGGAGCCCTGAGTCGACGCCCATGCCGGCGCCGGCGCAGATCAGGAGTGCGCCGGCGCCGTCCAGGAGCTTTGCCGCCTCATTCACCCGGCTGGGAACCGAGGACGACCTCGAACTCCAGGAGGTTCGCGCCGGTGGACACCGGCTTGGCGCGCTCGCCCGAGTGCGCCGCCGCGGCCGGGCCGCCCTTCGCCCACGCCTGGTAGTGCTCCTCGGTTTCCCACTTCGTGTAGACGAAGTAGCGCGTCTCGCCGGACACCGGCCGCAGCAGCTCGAAGCCGAGGAAGCCGGGCTGCTCGTCGACGGAGTGCATGCGCGCGGCGAACCGCTTTTCCAGCTCGGGGCCGGCGCCCTCGGGGACCTCGATCGCGTTGATCTTCACGACACTCATGTCTCCCACCCTAGTTGGCTCCGGGGTGGCTTCAGCTGCGCAGTGAGCCGGGGAACAGGTCGGCGTCCGCGGGGAGCTTCGTGCCGCGGAACCACGTGTCGAAGAACGCCCGCAGGTCCTTGCCACCGATTCGCGTCGCCATCGTCTCGAAGTCGGCCCAGGTTGCGTTGCGGTGGCGGTAGCGGGCCGGCCACTCGTGCAGGAGGCGGTCGAAGGCCGGGTCGCCGATTTCGCGGCGCAACGCGTGCAGGGCCAGGATGCCCTTGTTGTAGACGCCCTCGAACTCGTGGCCCTGGCCCATGCCGACCAGCTTCTGCGCCCAGAAGTCCGTGCTGCCGCGGGTGATCTCGATGGCCGCGCGGTAGCGGTCGTCCAGGTTTTGGCCCTCGCGCTCGGCCCACAGCCACTGCGAGTACGACGCGAAGCACTCGTTCAGGCAGATGTCGGACCAGTTCCGCACCGAGACCGAGTCGCCGAACCACTGGTGGGCGTTCTCGTGCACCAGCGTCGGCAGGTCCGCCCACTTCGCGTACGTCGGCCGCGTCTGCGTCTCCAGCGAGAACGGGACCTCCTCGTTCAGGAAGATCCCGCCCGCCGCCGATTGCGGGTACGGGCCGAACTTGCCGCTCAGGAAGCCGAGCACCTCCGGCAGGCGGTCGCCGATCGCGCGGCGGGCTTCGGTGCCCGGGGCGTACGCCGAGACCACCGGGGTGCCGTCCTTCAGTGTCGACCTGTCGACACTGAACTTGCCGATCGCGATCGTCGTCAGGTAGGTCGCCACCGGGTTGGGCTCGGTCCAGGTCCCCGGCGGGCCCTCGCGGCCGTTCGAGAGCACCGTCCAGCCGGCCGGGACGTGCGCGGTGAGCGTGAAAGTCGCCTTGTCACGCGGGGTTTCGTTCGCCGGGTACCAGAACGCCGCCGAGTGCGGCTCGCCGACCATGTACGCGCCGCCGTCGGCCGAGTGCTTCCAGCCGTTCTCGCTGCCGCCGGTGTGCGGGGTCTTGGCCGGGTCGCCGCCGTAGCGCACCCGGGTGCGGAACGTCGTCCCCGCCCGGATCGGGGCCGGCGGGGTGACGACCAGCTCGAACGCCTTCTCCCGGCTGAACGTCGCCGGCTTGCCGTCGACTTCGACGCCGTGCACGTCCAGCCCGCGCAGGTCGAGGTCGAACCGGCTGAGGTCCTGGGTGGCCTTCGCGGTCACCGTGGTGTCGCCGTCGAGGTGCCCGCTCGGCGGGTCGTACTTGACGTCGACCTGGTAGCCGAGCGCGTCGTACCCGCCGTTGCCGTCGTCCGGGTAGTAGGGATCGCCGCCGCCGGACGCGCCCGGCACCGGGTGCATCGGTGGCGGCGGGGGCGGCAGCGTGACGGCGTCGCCACCGCACGCCGCGGCGAGGACCACCGCGGCGCAGACGGCCAGGGCGGTCAGTCGGCGGCGCACACCCACCACCATAGGTGATGGATTGCGATCGGTTGGTCACGTTCCGCACCAGCGGTTTTGTGGTTAGGTGGCCGCGTGCTCTGTTTCGGCGGCAGCGGCGTGCCGATCGTTCTGCTCCACGGCCTGATGGGCCGCGCGCGGACGTGGTGGCGGGTCGCGGAGTGGCTCCGGCCCTACGGCGCGGTGTACGGCCTCGACGCGCGCGGCCACGGCAACGCGCCGCGCGTCGGCCCGTGGACGACAGAGCGCTTCGCCGACGACGTCGCCGAAGCGCTGCGGACGCTCGACGCGGGCCCGGCTGTGCTCATCGGGCACTCGATGGGTGGCCTGCACGCCTGGGCGACCGCCGCGCGGTACCCGGAGCTGGTGCGCGCGGTCGTCTCCGAGGACTTCGCGCCGGACCAGCGCGGCCGGACCGTCGAGACCTGGCGCGGGTACTTCGAGAGCTGGCCGGTCCCGTTCAAGTCCCTGGATCACGTCCGCGAGTTCTTCGGCGACGCGGGCGGGTACTTCGCGGACTGCGTCGAGGAGCGTTCCGACGGGTTTCACCTGGTCGCGGACCTCGAGAACCTGTACGTGATCGCCGCCGAATGGGGCCGCCGGGACTACTGGGACGTCGTCGCGGCGATCCGCTGCCCGCTCCTGCTGGTCGAGGGCGAGCACACCGCGATGCCGCACGGCCAGCAGGCGCTCGTCGCCGATCGTGTCCCGGGCGCTCGCCACCTCGTGGTGCCCGGCTCGGCCCACCTGCCCCACGACGAGGCCCCGGAGACCTACCGAGGTGCCGTCGAAGCCTTCCTCAGCCAGGTCCTGGCCCGCTGAAACGGACGACACGCGTGATTGCCGGGTCGACACGCGTGATTGCAGGGTCGACACGCGTGATCAGAGGGACGACACGCCGCACGCCGTTGTATCGCCGTGTCGACCCTCAAATCACGCGTGTCGACCTCGTAATCACGCGTGTCGACCCTTCAAGCCCGGGCCAGGTCCGCTCGCCAGGCCGACGTCGACCGGTCGGCGGGGACGATGAGCGGCCAGACGTCCGCGCCGAGGAAGCCCGCCTCGTCGGATACCTTCGCCGCGGTGCACGTGTCCCGGGCCAAGCCGGCCTGAACGGACAAAGCGGTCACCGCGTCCTTTGTGGACTGACCGAAGACGCCGTCGGTGGGAACGCCGAAGCCGGACTTCCGCAGGAACTGCTGCGCCAGCTGCACCCGGCGGCCCGTGTCGCCCGGCTTGAGCAGCGGCCACTCGGCTTCGGCGCGTGCCACCGGCACGCCGAGGACGCGCCCGACGGCCGTCCGCAGCTCCGGCAGCCGGTTGTAGAGCACCTGGCCGGGGCACTCGGTCGAGTTGAAGTCGCGGTGGCCCTTGATGAACTCCGGCGCGATGCCGTACTGGCTCGCGATGTAGGCGACCAGCGAGACCAGCGAGTTCCACAGCGCCGGCGGCACGTCCACCGTGCTGTACAGGCCCTCGTTCTCGATGCCGATGACCTCGCTGTTGTGGTTGCCGACGTTCGCGCCCTGGACGTGCTTCGTGCCGCCGCGCAGGATCTCCAGGCTGCGGTGCCGTCCTTCGGTGATGTACCCGCCGCGGCTGTTCGTGAACTGCTGGCCGCTGTCGATCCAGCCGTTCTTGTCCATGTGCAGGTCTTGGATGAAGCGCGAGACGTAGAACGCGCGCGCCAGGGAGAAGTCGTCGTTCATCGGCGGGTCGACCGCGTGGTGCACGACGATGTAGGTCGGCTTGTGGTTCTCCACCACGATGGTGCCGATGGCGGGCCGGGCGCCCCAGTCGGACGTCGGGTGGATCGCCGGTACCGGCACGGCCGCGCCGGCCGTGCCCGTGGTCGTCATCCCCAGTGCGCCGGCCGCGGTCGCGGTCACCCCCGCCTTCAGCAGGGTCCGGCGGTCAACAGTGACCATGCGGAAAACGGTAACTCCGGACCGCGTCGATGACAACTATTGACCAACTTTGGTTGTAGCGCGTCAGTGTTCACCCGGCAGGGCGAAGAGGCCGTCGCGGGTCTGCTCCAGCAGGCCGTCGACCAGCAGGGAGTCCAGGCAGCGGTCCCGCTGCCCGCCGTCGTGCCACACCTGGTCCAGGCGCGCCTTCTCGACCGGTCCCTCGCTGCCGCGCAGGACGTCGAGCAGCCGCCCGCGGACGTACCGGTCGGTGCCCGCGTACCGCTGCACCGGCTTGGCCGGGCCGGTGTACTCCGGTCGCCCGGCGAGCTGCCACGCGCATTCGTCGTAGATCGGGCAGTCCGCGCACTTCGGGGCCCGTGCGGTGCAGATCAGCGCGCCGAGCTCCATGATCGCCGCCGAGAACTTCGCCGCGGGCGCGTCTTCGGCCGGCAGCAGGGCCTCGACGTCGGCCATGTCCCGGGTGTTGGACGCCGGCCCGGCGTCGCCGGCGCCGTGCACCGCCCGCGCGACGACCCGCCGCACGTTCGTGTCGACGACCGGTGCCCGCCGCCCGTAGGCGAACGCGGCGACGGCCCGCGCGGTGTAGGCGCCGATCCCGGGCAGCGCGAGCAGAGTGTCCACATCGGACGGAACGACGTCGCCGTGCTCCTTCGCGATGACCCCGGCAGCCTCGTGCAGCCGCAGCGCCCGGCGCGGGTAGCCGAGCTTGCCCCAGGCCCGCACGACCTCGCCCTGCGACGACGCGGCCAGCGCCGAGGGGACCGGCCAGCGTGCCATCCACTCGTGCCAGATCGGCTGCACCCGGACGACCGGGGTCTGCTGGAGCATGATTTCGCTGACCAGCACGCCCCAGGCCGTGCAATCCGGCGAGCGCCACGGCAGATCCCGGCCGTGCGCGGAGAACCAGTCGAGCAGTACGTCAGCGTCCACAGCCACGCCGGGAGGCTACTTCGCGTACTTCGGCAGCTCGCGGGCGACCTCGTCCGGAGACGGCATGGCGGCGATCTCCTCGGCGGTCGCACGGGCCGCTTCCCGGCAGGAGGACGCCTTCCGGGCCTGTTCGGCCACGGCTTCCGCGGTCAGCTCGCTAGGCAGCAGGCACACGGCGGCACCCGCGGCGACGAGCGCGTCGGCGTTGGCGAACTGGTCGGCGCCCTGCGGCAGGACGAGCTGGGGCACGCCCGCGGCGAGCGCGCCGAGGGTGGTGCCGCTGCCGCCGTGGTGCACGACGAGGTCCGCGTGCGCGATCGCCGCCGCCTGCGGTACCCAGGCCAGGGCCGTCACGTGGGCCGGCAGCGGCCCGGTGGCCACCCCGCCGGTGGCCACCACGACGGGCGTACCGAGCGTGGCCAGACCCTCGATCGCCGTCGTGAGCACCTCCGGGGTGCCGAACGCGGTGCCGAGGGTGAGGTAGATCAGCGGCCCCGGGAAGTCGCCCGGCTCGGCGAACGGCACCGGCCGCACCGGGATCCGCTCGGCGGTCGCGAGGAAGTCCGCGTCCTGCAGGGACGGCGGGCAGACGTCGAGGTGCACGCCGCCGGTGGGACGCTCGAACCCGATGCCGGGCGGGAACATCCGGCCGAACCCGTGCCAGAGCGCCGGGATCCCGGCGCGCTCCGCCGCGTCACCCACTTCCGGGACGCCCCAGCCGTGCACGACCAGGTCCGGCCGCAGCCGCTTCAGGTCGGGCTCGATGTCCTCGGCGTAGATCTCGTAGAACGAGTCCGCGGGCCGGAACGGGTTCAGTCCCCGCAGCGACTCGTGGACGTGCTCGCCGACGGCGAAGTGCACGTCGTGCCCGATGTCCCGCGCCGCGACCGCGAGCGGGACCATCGGGTACGTGTGGCCGGCCGACGCCAGCCCGGCGAACAGGACCCGCAAGGCCTACTCGACCTCGGTGAGCTTCCCGGTCTTGACGTCGTAGACGAACCCGCGCACGTTCTCCGTGTGCGGCAGGTACGCACTGCGCCGCACCCGCTCCACCGAAGTCCGGACGCTGTTCTCGACGCTGCGGAACGCCTCGACCGACCACGTGGGCCGCAGGCCGGTGTCGCTCTCGAGCTCGTCCTTGAAGTCGTCCTCGGTCACCATCGAGAGGCCGCACTCGGTGTGCTGGACGATCAGCACCTCACGCGTGCCCAGCTTGCGCTGCGACAGGGCCAGCGAGCGGATCATGTCGTCGGTCACCACGCCACCGGCGTTGCGGAGGACGTGCGACTCGCCCTGCAGGAGGCCGAACAGCTCGAACACCCGGATGCGGGCGTCCATGCAGGTGAGGATGGCCACCTGGAGCGACGGCTTGGGGGACGACCGGTCGCCGGGCGTCACCTCGCCGAGTTCCTGGTTGCGCTTGAGCAGTACGTCGATCGAGGTCATCGGTCACCTTCCGGCCAGTGGCCCCGCGGCGCGGGCGTACCACTCCATTTGACCGGGTGACTACCCCGATGAGCAATGCGCTAAGAGCAATGTCACCAGGTCATCCGCCGAACCACGGCTCGTCGACGGTCCGCGGCGGGCCCGACGTGCGCCCGACGCGCAGCTCGGTCGGCAGGGTGATCACCTTCGGCGCGCTGCGTTCGCCCGAGCTGAGCAGCAGCCGCCCGGCCGTCTTGCCCTTCTCCAGCACCGGCTGGTGGACCGTGGTGAGCCCGATCCGCTCGGCTTCGGCGATGCCGTCGAAGCCGGTCACCGTCAGGTCCTGCGGCACCCGCAGCCCGCGCCGCTCGGCCTCGGCCATGGCGCCGAGCGCGAGGATGTCGGAGGTGCAGATCACGGCCGTGATCTGGGGGTAGGCGTCCAGCAGCTGGCGGGCCGCGGACGCGCCGTCGTCCACGGTGTGGTCGAACCGCTCGACCACCGGGACGCCCGCCCAATCGACGCCCGCCGCCGAGAACGCCACGGCGAGCGCTTCCAGCCGGGTGCGCTGGACGTGGAAGTGCGCGCCGCTCTGCCGCGTCGCGGAGACGAAGTCGTCGTTGCGCTCGCGGGCCAGGCGCATGCAGATGACGCCGACCTGCCGGTGGCCCAGCGTCACCAGGTGCTCGGCGATCTTGCCGACGGCCGCGGCGTCGTCCGGGCCGACGCGGTCGATGCCCTCGAGGCTCGGCTGGTCGATGATCACCGTCGGCACCGGGCGCTCCAGCACGGCGGCCAGGTGCGGGTCGTCGTCCGGCACCGAATAGACGACGAAGCCG
The DNA here is from genome assembly GCF_053586895.1 of Amycolatopsis sp. NPDC003731. Taxonomy (NCBI): domain Bacteria; kingdom Bacillati; phylum Actinomycetota; class Actinomycetes; order Pseudonocardiales; family Pseudonocardiaceae; genus Amycolatopsis; species Amycolatopsis sp. NPDC003731. Next base: position 13,956 of record NZ_JBSFNC010000110.1, read on the forward strand.
TCGACGCCCGCGCGGTGCACCGCGGCGACGTCTTCCCGGCCCGGGCTGGCCGGCACCAGGTGCAGGCCGACGCCGGCGTCTTCGCAGGCCAACGCCAGTCCTTCGAGGACACCGACGGCGGCGGGGTCGCGGAACGCGTAGGAGAGGTTCTCGGTGAGCAGCAGCCCGACCGCGCCCGCCTTGCGCGTGCGCAGGGAGCGGGCGACCGGGTCGGGGCCGGGGTAGCCGAGGCGCCGCGCGGTCTCGAGGACGCGGCGGCGCAGTTCCGGGGACAGCTGGTCCGGCCGGTTGTAGGCGTTGGACACCGTGGTCCTGGACACACCGAGCTCCGCCGCGAGCGACGCCAGCGTCGCCTGCCTCCGGGTGCGAATAGGACGGCCCATCTGCAAACCGTAACGGTTCAGATCGGTTTCCTGAAGAGACACCCCGCGTGGTCGATGTCTCGATCCGCATGCGTGGAGACGCATACACCAAAGCGGGATCTGATGGCCAGAAAGTCATCCGGATGGGGTAAGGTGAATCTGACAACGGTTTCCATTAGCGTCTTCAGGAGTCCCCGCATGAGTTCCCGTCGCACCAGGAGCGTGCTCGCCGCCGCTTCGGCTCTGTCCGTGTTCGCCTTGGCCGCGTGCTCCGGCGGGACGTCCTCCGACGGCGGCGGCGCGCAGGCGGGCGGCGACGGCAAGGTCAAGGTCGTCGCCTCGACGGACGTCTGGGGCAGCGTGGTCACCGCCGTCGGCGGCGAGAACGTCGAGGTCAAGTCGATCATCCACGACCCGTCGGCCGATCCGCACTCGTACGAGACGACGGCGGACGACGCCCTCGCGGCGAAGGGCGCGCAGCTGCTGCTGTCCAACGGCGGCGGCTACGACGAGTTCTTCGGCAAGCTCACCGAGCAGGCGGGGAGCGCGAAGAAGCTCGTCGCCTACGACATCGCCGCGACCGGCGACGAGAACGAGCACGTCTGGTACGACCTGCCGGGCGTCGACAAGGTCGCCGACCAGCTCGCCGCGCAGCTCGGCGAGCTCAAGCCGGCGGCCAAGCAGCAGTTCACCGACAACGCGGCGGCGTTCAAGGCGAAGGTCGACGCGCTCGAGAAGCGGCTCGAAGAGCTCGGGACCACCCACCCGGGGACGAAGGTCGTCGTCACCGAGCCGGTCGCGCACTACCTGCTGGCGAGCGCGAAGATCACCGACGCGACGCCCAAGGCGTTCTCGGACGCGGTGGAGAACGACACCGACGTCCCGGCCGACGCCGTCAGCGCATACAAGCAGCTGATCGCGACCAAGCAGGTCAAGGCGCTGGTCAACAACGAGCAGACCGTGACGCCGCTGACCCAGGACGTCGTCAAGCAGGCGAAGGAGGCCGGGCTCGGCTTGGTCGGCGTGACCGAAACGCTCCCCGCGGGTGTGACGGACTACATTGGCTGGATGACCGGGGAAGTCGACGAGCTGGCTGGGGCGTTGAAGTAGGCATGTCTCCCGCCTCCGATGACGTACGCCCCGCGGTCCGGGTCCGCGGGGCGGGCCTCGCGTTCGGCCCGCGCACCCTCTGGTCCGGGCTGGACCTCGTCGTCGAGCCGGGCGAGTTCCTCGCCGTGCTCGGCCCGAACGGCTCCGGCAAGAGCAGCTTCCTCAAGGCGCTGCTCGGCATGCAGGACCTGTCGGCGGGCACGGTCGAGATCGCGGGCGGCCGCACGGGCGGCGCGAACCGCAAGGTCGGCTACATCCCGCAGCAGCGCGCGATCGACGAGTCGCTGACGCTGCGCGGCGTCGACCTGGTCGGGCTGGGCCTCGACGGGCACCGCTGGGGGTTCGGGTTCCCAGGCATCGCGGCCCGGCGCCGGCTCGTTTCCGAAGCGATCGACGCCGTCGGGGCCACGCGGTACGCGAAGCAGCCCGTCGGCCGGCTGTCCGGCGGCGAGCAGCAGCGGCTGCGGGTGGCCCAGGCCCTGGTCGGCGACCCCGAAGTGCTGCTGTGCGACGAGCCGCTGCTGTCGCTCGACCTGGCGCACCAGCGCGCGATCAGCGAGCTGATCGACGCCCGCCGGCGCACGGCGGGTACGGCGGTGCTGTTCGTGACGCACGAGATCAACCCGGTGCTGCCGTTCGTCGACCGGGTGCTGTACCTGGTCAACGGCCAGTTCCGGATCGGCAAGCCGGACGAGGTCATGACGACGGAGACGTTGTCGGAGCTGTACGGCACCCGCGTCGAGGTGCTGAAGGTCGGCGGCCAGATCCACATCGCGGGCGCGCAGAGCGCGTTGTGCGAAGCGGAGCCGCACCACCACGAACACGACGTCGAAGAGCAAGTGGGCTGAGTCTTGGATCTGTTCGACTTCGGCAAGACCTGGGAGCTGATCACCGAGCTCGACGGCGTCCAGACGGCGCTGCTGGCGGCGGCGATCCTCGGCCTGGTGGCGGGTGTGCTGGGCCCCCTGATCGTGATGCGGCGGATGTCGTTCGCGGTGCACGGGACGTCCGAGCTGGCCTTCACCGGCGGAGCGGCGGCCCTGCTGCTCGGCATCGGCGTCGAGTACGGCGCGCTGATCGGCGCGGTGGTGGCGGCGCTGCTGCTGGGCATCCTGGGGGCGCGCGACGCCGACCGCGACTCGGTGATCGGCGTGATCCTGTCCTTCGGGCTCGGGATGGGCGTGCTGTTCCTGTCGTTCTACAAAGGACGGTCCGGGAACAAGTTCGGCATCCTCACGGGCCAGATCATCACGATCGATTCGACGAACCTGACGTTGTTCGTGGTGTCGTCGGTGGTGGTGCTGGCGGTGCTGGCCCTGGTGTACCGGCCGTTGCTGTTCGCTTCGGTGGACCGGAACGTGGCGGTGGCGCGCGGGGTCCCGGTGAAGACGCTGACCGTGGTGTTCGCGCTGCTGGTGGGTGTCTCGACGGCGTTGAGCGTGAAGGTGGTCGGCTCGCTGCTGGTGGTGGCCCTGATGGTGACCCCGGCCGCCGCGGCGGCCCGCGTGACGGCCTCGCCGTGGAAGGCGACGGTGCTGTCGGTGGTGTTCGCCGAGGTGTCGGCGATCGGCGGGATCGTGCTGTCCCTGGCGCCCGGCCTGCCGGTGAGCGCCTTCGTGACGGCGATTTCGTTCTTGATCTACGTGGTCTGCCGGGTGCTCGCCTGGCAGCGCGACCGCCGGACCCGGGTCCGTTCGGTGGACCCGGCCCCGGATCTGGTCGCGGCGGCCTAACCCAGCATCATCAGGACCTGCAGCTCGCCGACCACGAACCCGATCACCCCGCCGACGGCGATCAGCTTCCACTCGTCCTGCCGGAACGCCGGCCGCAGCAGGCCCTCGAACTCCAGCGGTGTCAACGCCAGCATCCGCTGCTCGATCACCTTCGCGACGTCCATCGCCTCGGTCAGGTAGCCCTCGGCGTAGCGGGCCGTGTCCGGCAGTTGCTCCAGGGCCTTCCGCGCCGCGGCCTGCTTCATCTCCTTCAGCCGGGTGCCGCCCACCGTCCAGGCCAGGGGCACCTGCGCGTCGACCGTTTCCGACACCAGGTGCTCCACCCGGGCGGCCAGGCGGTCCGCGCGGGGGCCGCGCAGGATCGCGTCCAGCAGGTTCTGGACCGTGAGGACCTCGTTCGCGATCAGCTCGCCGTACTGCCGTGCCACCTCGGCCCGGCGGCGCTGGAACTTGCCCTGGAAGATCACCCGGCCCACCCGCACCGGCTCGCGCGGGACGAAGATCAGCTTGATCGCCAGCCAGTCGGTGCACAACCCGATCACCCCGCCGAAGGCCGGCAGCACCCACGGCTCGCGGGTGAACGCCCACACGATCGTCTGGACCAGGCCCAGCCCGAACCCGAAGTAGATGCCCATCCGCGCGATGAAGGCCATCTCCGGGCGGGACGTCTCGCGGATCAGCCGGACCAGCAGCGCGCGGTCCCGGGTCAGCCGCTGGACCGTCATGTGCTGGACGTCGAGGACCTCGTCGAGGTTCTCGCGGACGTCGTCCAGGAACTCCCGGACCAGCCGCGGTGCCGACGCCTGGACCTGCTTGATCAGCATTTCCTGCGCCAGCGTCGGCAGGACCTCCCACAGCCGCGGGTGGTGCTCGGCCAGCACCTCGCGCGCGGTGTGGTCGACCGCGCGCAGCAGCGGCTGCTCGAGCTCGCTGGTGATGATGACGGGGTCGATCCGCTCGAGCACCTCCCGGAGGTCGAGCAGGTTCGCGGTGAGCAGCTCGGTCGCGACCGCGGCCATCCGCCCGCCATGTTTCGGGACGACGCCCTGCCAGCCGAGCAGCGGCGGGATCCCGACGAAGTCGAGGGGCCGGAACATCATCTCGATGGCCACGCGCTTGGTGACGTACCCGATCAGCGCGGCCACGAACGGCATCGCCGCGTAGAGCGGCCAGTGCAGGGCGAGGTCGTGCAGGACAGCGTCCATCCGGCCTCCCTCGCGATCCCGAGATCGAAACCGTACCGGCTACCCGAGCAGGGCGAGCACCTGCAGTTCCCCGACGAGCCCGCCGATCACCGCGCCGACCGCGATCAGCTTCCACTCGTCCTGCCGGAAGGCCGGCCGCAGCAGCTGCTCGAACTCGAGCGCGCTCAGCCGCTTCATCCGGTCGACGATCGTGTTGCGCACGTCGAGGGCGTTGACCGCGTAGTCCTCGGCGTGCCGGATCGTCTCCGGGACGCGTTCCGCGGCCTTCGCCGCCGCCGTCTGCTTCATCTCCTGGAACCGCTTCGTGCCGACGGCCATGGCGACGAACGGCTTGACGACGCTCGCCTGCGCGTCGATCGTCTTCTGCACCTCGCGGGTGATCAGCGCGAACAGCCGGTCCGACTTCGGGCCGCGCAGCACCGCTTCCAGGAGGTTCGGGATGGTGATGATCTCGCGCGCGATCATGTCGCCGTAGTCGGCGGCCACCTGGTCGCGCCGCTTCTGGAAGACGCCCTGCCAGGTGTAGACGCCGAAGAACCGCTTCGGCTCGCGCGGCAGGAAGATCATCTTCAGGGCCAGCCAGTCGGTGAGCCAGCCGATGCCGAGGCCGAACAGCGGCAGCACGATCGGCGACTTCGTCAGCGCCCACACGACGAGCTGGACGCAGCCGAGGGCGAACCCGAACGCGAGGCCCGAGCGGGCGATGAACCGCATTTCGGGCCGGGAGATGTCCCGGATCAGCCGGTTCAGCAGGGCTTTGTCGCGGACCAGGTTGGTCACGACCATGTGCTTGAGGTCGAGGACGTCCTCGATGTTGCCGGCGATCTCCCGCATGATCTTGGTGATCGCCTTCGGCGCCTCGGCCTGGACGCGCTTGAGCAGCAGCTGCTGCGCGCTGTTCGGCAGGACCTCCCACAGCCGCGGCTGGTAGGTCTCCATCACCTCGCGGGTGACGTCCTCGACGACCCGCAGCAGCGGCTGCTCGATCTCCTTCGCCACCTCCGCCGGGTCGAGACGGGCGAAGATCTCCTTCGGGTCGACGAGGGTGGTCGTCAGCATCTCGGTGGCGGTGGCCGCCATCCGCTCGGCGTTCGCCGGCAGCACGCCCTGCCAGCCGAGGAACGGCTTGACGCCCACGAACTCGAGCGGCCGGAACATCATCTCGATGGCGACGCGCTTGGTGACGTAGCCGATCAGCGCCGCGATGACCGGCATGGTGACGTACACCTGCCAGTGCGTGCCGAAGTCCACGCGCGCACGTTAGCGGCTCGGTGCCGGACCGGGTGGAATGCCATGCGTCACGACGGGTTACCGAAATCGTGATGCATCCTTTTGGCGGTACGCATCGAAGGTCCCCGGCTCATTAAGGTGGCCCGATGGTCGCGCCTGAGAAGCCCCAGTCCGCCCCGAAGACCGCCCAGTTCGCCGTGGGTGTCCGCGGGTACAACCAGCGCCAGGTAGACGAGCGGCTCGCCGAGCTGACCAAGGAGCTTCGCGAGACGTCCCGCAACCGCGACGACGCCGTCGCGACGTCCGCGGATCTGACGAAAGCGCTCGCCTACGCGCAGAAGGAGCTGGCCGAGACGAAGGCCGCCCTGGCCAGGATGAGCTCGAGCCCGTCCGGCGCGGGCGCGATGGCCGAGCGCGTCCGGATGATGATGCAGCTCGCCGAGGAGGAGATCGCGGACCTCCGCTCGGCGGCGGAGGCGGACGCGGCCTCGACCCGCGACCAGGCGGACAAGTACGCGCACGAGACCCGCCGCACGGCCGACAAGCTGGCGAAGGACGCGGAGGAAGAGCGCGCGCGCCTGCTGTCGGAGGCGAAGGGCGAGATCGAGAAGCTGAACGCGGCGGCCGGGGCGAAGAGGGTCGAGCAGGCGGCGGCGGCCGAGCGGGCGCGCAAGGAAGCGGACGCGGCGGCCGAGGCGGCGGCGGCCGCTGTGCGCGAGGAAGCGGACCGGGTCGCCGCGGAGGAGCTGGCCGCGCGGAAGAAGGCCTTCGAGGAGGAGTTCGCGCGGAAGAAGCAGGAGACGGAGGCGGCTCTGGCCTCGGCGCAGGCGTCGCAGGCGTCGGCGGACCAGAACCGGAAGCTGGCACTGGACCTGCGCGCGAAGGTGGCCGAGCGAATCGCGGCGACGGATGAGGCGGTGAAGGAAGCCATGCGCTTGCTGGCACCGCCGGAGGACGCTGCTCCGGCCGAGAAGCCGGCTCCGGCTCCGGCTGCGAACGGGGAGCGGAAGCCGGCTCCGGCGCCGAAGGCTGCTCCCGCGGCTCCGGCCAAGGCTTAGCCGTCCACATCGGGCTGGGTCGTCCACGGATTTCGGGGGCCCAGCCCGCCCGGCACAGCGCGTGAATCCCCCGGCCGGGGAGGTGGCCGACACTCGGGGGTGACTGGCAGTCTGCAGATGCCGATCACCCACGAGACAGGACCCTGCGCATGATCCTCGAGACCGAGCGGGCCGCCGTGTGCGCTTACGCGCGCCGGATGGTCGGTGACGGCCTGGTCGTCGGCACCTCCGGGAACGTCTCCATGCGGGCCGGTGACCTCGTCGCCGTCACGCCCACCGGGGTTCCCTACGCGAGCCTCACCCCCGCCGACATCCCCGTCGTCGACCTCGGCGGGCAGGTCGTCGACGGGTCGCTCAAGCCGACCAGCGAACTCCCCATGCACCTGTCCGTCTACTGGGACGTCCGCGATCCCGACGGTGAGCCCGTGACCGCCGTCGTGCACACGCACTCGCCGCACGCCACCGCCGTCTCCACCCTGGTGCGTGAGGTTCCTCCGATCCACTACATCGTCGCCACCGTCGGGCCCTCGGTGCGCGTTGCGCGCTACGCCACCTACGGCACGCCGGAGCTCGCGGCCGCCGTGCTGGAGGCGCTCGAAGGACGCCGCGGCTGCCTCATGGCCAACCACGGCACCCTCACCTACGGCGACGGCCTCGAAGCCGCCTACCACCGGGCCCAGCAGCTCGAATGGGCCTGCCGCGTGTGGCTGCTCGCCCAGAGCGCCGGCCGGCCCAGCCTGCTGCCGCCGCCCGAGGTGGCGAACGTCGTCGAACGGCTGAGGGGCTACGGGCAGGGCTAGGACGCCACCGCGTCCAGCAGCTCCGCCACCGTCGGGTCGTCCACCGCCTCCTTGATGCACTGCCACAACTGCAGGTTGGCCGTCGCCCAATGGGAGTACGTCGCCGCCGCCTCCGGGTTGTAGAAGTAATAGCCCTCGTCGTGGACGTCGCACTGCTCGCCGACGATCTTGTCGGCCAGCTCGCGCAAGCTCAGGCCGTTCTCGCGCAAATACCGGTGCGCCAGCACCACCGGCGTCACCGGCAACGCTTTGAACAACGTGTCCGCGTCGCTCAGGGCCTGCGCTTCCAGCGAAATGTCCCGGCCGCGGGTGGCCATTTCGGCTTCGTCGACGATCTCGTCGATCCACCGCGCGATCCGCGGCGGGACACCGCATTCGGCGAGGATTTCCAGCCGAAGGCTGCGGCCCGCCGCGGCCGGTGAGTTCCGGAGCACCAGGTAGTTGACGTCGTGCACCAGCGCGGCGACCTCCACCACCGCCTCGTCGGCGCCGTTGTGCCGGGCGAAACCGGCCGCCTTCGCGCGGACGAAACTGACGTGGTGCCAGCCGTGGAACTGCAGCCGGTCGGCGTACTGCCGGCAGAGCCGGTGCACCCGATTCTCGACGGCGCCGACGATCACGTGGTCGATCGTGCTTTCCTGCGTGCGCATACACCTCTCCCATCCCGGCCGTGGGGTTCATACGGGTGGAGTAATGGTAAGCGCCGCTGACGCCGGTGTGTAGCTAGATGCGGTCGGCCAATTCCCCCAATCGGACCTCGACCGGAACGTGACGATGACCGATTCCGCTGGCCGGGTCGAAAGACAAGCTGAAGCTGCTCACCGGGCGTGATTTCACGAGGAAAGTCATCGTTCCGGTGGCCGCTTCGGGGATCCGGTGGAATTCGTCGGCCAGCATGGTGGCGCAGGCACCGGCACCGCACAGCGTCCGGCGGCGCAACCGCGCGGACGTGATCAGCCCGGTGCCGGCGTCGATCGTCGTCTCGTACCGTTCGTGCAGGTAGTCACCACGGAGGATCGTGGTGCAGAAGTGGTATCTGTGGTTGTGCACGGAATCCGCGTACCCCTCCCGCCAGTCCTGCTGCGCCTTGTATTCGTGCAGCCAGAAGGAAAACGGGTCGGACGGCGAATCGAGCAGGCACCAGGCGAAGTGGGTGGTCGTTTCCCGGGACGAGCGCAGGACCTTGGCGGCCTGCGCGGTGGACAGCGCGCGCAGCTGCGTGCGCAGTTCGTCCCGCAGGCCGGACTGGCCGGCCCACGGCCGGAACCAGCCGTCGACCGCGCGCCAGTCCGCGGCGAGCGGGAATCCGGCCGTGCGCAGGCGCGTGGCCAGTTCGGACAGGGGGGACAGGCGGGTGAGCAAGGTCAGCTCCCTAGCTCGGCGACTGCGGAGAACTCCGCGCGGAAGGCGTGGAACTTGCCCTCCAGCTCGCGGAACTGCTCCTCGGACAACGGGGATCCGGTGATCTTCTCGAACAGCGCCAGGAAATCCGTCCGCGTCGTCGCGGACGTGATGCGGAAGTGGCGGCCGGTCCGGGACTGCGAGACGCGCACGAACTCGGCGCGTTCCATGTTGTAGAGGAAGGAACCTTCGGTGAACCGCAGGGACCGCGGGTACAGCTTCGTGGCGCCGCGGACGTCGCTGTAGAGCGACACCCACACGCTGTCGTCGAACATTTCGAGCCGGTCCAGCGGCGGGTCGGCGACCACGGTGATGTCGACCGACGCGCAGCGGCTGCGCGCCAGGAAGAGGCCGACGAGCCCGATCTTGATCTCTTCGTCGAGCCGGCTCTGGATCTGCTCGGAGTCGGCGTCGGCCGCCTCACGGCGCAGCAGGTAGCGGGCGCGCCCGCTGATCGCGCTCGCGTCGCGCGGATCGGCGATCACGGCCCGCAGTTCCCGCTCGGTGCGGGAAAGCAGCAGCCGGGCGGCCGCGTGGCGGCCGGAGAACCCGCGGAAGAAGTACTGCCGGGTCGCGTCGAGGTCGGCCATCAGCGCGCGGTTGAACGCGGGGTCGGGATCGGTCGTCGCCTCGAAGACGTCGGTGGGGAAGAACTCTTTGTTCAGCGCGCGGTACTCGGCGCTCAGGTCCTCCAGCGCGCGCCGGCTCTCCTCGATCACCGGGGTCACGAGCGCCTTCTGCGACGCGCTCGCGGTGATCAGGGTCTGGCCGAACCCGACGATCGCGGAGATCAGGGTGCCGGTGCCCAGCGACGTCACCAGGTTCTTCCCGGTGCCGGGGTCCATCAGGCCGGCGATCCACAGGCTCAGGCCGGCGACCACGACGAGCACCGTGAGGAGCAAGCTCGTCCTGGTCCAGAAGATCTCTTGCAGTGGGGTACGGCGGAGGCGTCCGCCAGCCGCGGCCACGTGCTTCACCTCCCTCGAACCACCCGAACGGACGTATGCGTAAAGTGTCTGTTCGAGCGCGGGGAGTCACTTTACGCCCGTCCCGGGGTGTGCGAAATAAGAAGTTCGGGGGACAGGACTGACGGACAGACGTCACTCTCGGCAATAATTTACCGGATCGGCCGGTTTTCCGAAAATGCCGGAAACCATGATCAAAGCGTGCGGGGCAGGCCGTTTTCGTACCAGCCGGGGCCCGGTGCGACCGTCATCAGGAAATCCACGACGGCCGGTGCGGGGGCCGGGTGGATCTCCGGGTGATCGCGTTCGCCGGCGGCGGTGTCCACCGGCCAGGCCAGTTTTTCCGCGTCGAGCGAAAACTCGCCGCCGGCGCCGGTGCGGTTGCCGCGCGCGTCGAGCCGGGACCACTTACCGTGCAGGTGAACGGCATTCAGCCCGTGCAGCGCGGAGAGCTCCTGGTAGCAGAACCCGGCCGGAATCCCTTGTGCGCGCAGCAAAGCCGCGAGCAGGTGGGCCTTCGCGTAGCAGATCCCGACGCGCTCGCGCAGGACGTCCGAGGCCCGCCAGGTGACACGTGGGTCGGCAGCATCGATGACGTGTTCGACCTCGTCGCGCACGAAGAGGAACGCGGTTTTCGCGGCTTCGACGGGATCGCCGTCCACGGGACGCAGGCTGCCGGCCAGCGCCCGGATCGACGGGTGTCCGTGATCGACGACGGCGTCGGCCACGAGGTAGTCGCTCAGCCGATCGGACGTCGGCGTTGGCGCGGGATTCATCCGCGCATCCTGACACGCTGGGCCGTTCGGGCGAGAGCCGATTTTCGCGGTGGTCACTTCTTGTGGTTGCCGACTACGGAACGTAAAAGTCGGGTGGGAAGCCCGTCCAGCGGAGTTCGGCGGGGAGGTGGCTCAGGTCGTTGTAGGTCAGCAGCGCCGCAGGGCGTCCCGGTGAGTACTGGATGACGGTGAGGCCGGCGTTGGCGTGGGTCAGGGTGAGCCACCGCCACGGTGGGGCGTCCTGCGCGGCGCGGACGAGCCAGCCGACGAGGAAGTTGTGCGTGACGAGCACGTCGTACCGCGGCTCGGCCCCGGGAACGGGCCCGCTGAACCGGCGTTCGGCTTCGGCGGCGAGCTCTTCGTCGGCGGGCGGGAATTGGCGGACGAAGGCGAGCAGGAGGTCGCCGGAGGTCTCGGGGAGCTCCTCGCGCTTCGGCGTGTACGGGACGAAGTCGCCTGCCGCCTTCTCGGTGTGGACGGGGACGCTGGGCAGCTGGCTCGCGATGAGGTGGGCCGTTTCGGTGGTGCGGAGGAGCGGGCCGTGGTGGATCGCCGTCACCGGCACGTCCCGGAGCCGTCGTCCGAGGAGGACGGCCTGGCGTCGACCCGCTTCCGTCAGTCTTCCGTCCCGGGCCGCCTCCGCGTGGCGGGTGAGGAAGAGGTAGCGGGTGGTCAGCACCCGGTCAGGGTGTCACGGTTGAGCCGTTCGGGTCAGTGTTTCGGCTCGCTCAGGCGACGGGGACGAGGACGCCTTCGGGACGCTGGCTGGGGGCGAACTGGGCCACCAGCCTGGCCGGCGCGGGGTGGGGGCCGAGGATCGTCGAGGCGAACGGCGTGATCGTGTGGTCGTGGCCGCTGTTCGTCTGCAGGTGGACGCTGACGTGGACGTTGCGGTCGGCCGGGATCTCGAAGGAAACCGAACCCCAGGAGACGACGTACTGGCGGCCGTCGATGCTCGCGATCGGGGCGTAGGCGCGGACGGTGTGGCCGAGGTGGGGGATTTCCACCGTCAGGAGACGGCGGGGGCCGTTGTGGTTGTCCACATACGGGATCACCCCTGGGGTTTTCGACAGTTCGGTCATGGCTCCGAGGTTCAGAACTGGTAGTACAAGAACGGGCTGAATGTTCCCGTGGCGATCAGGATTGCCGCGTACAGCAGGCCTGCCGTCATCACTCCGATCCGCAACGCCGTCGCCGGGCGGCTTCGGCTCGACTCCAGCAGTGGTCCCGTCACCGGGTGGGCCGGGAGGAGGAACACGGCCAGGGCCGCCAGCAGCAGGACCAGGCGCTGGTTGGTGAACGCCTGCTCCACGCTCGGTCCCAGGCCGGTGAAGTCCGGGATCAGCATGTGGCCGATCATCGACAGCGCGTGTCCGATGTCCGGGGACCTGAAGAACACCCAGCCGAACACCACCAGCAACATCGTCAACGCTCGGCGCAGATGGCGTTTCCAGGGCGTCGACGGGTCCAGGTCCAGGCCGAACCGGCGCTCGATCACCAGGAGCGCCCCGTGGTAGCAACCCCAGACCAGGAACGTCCACTGGGCTCCGTGCCAGAAGCCCGTCAACACGAACACTATGCAGAGATTCCGGTACGTCTTGGCCGCTCCGTGGCGGTTGCCGCCCAGGGGGATGTACACGTAGTCGCGGAACCAGCGGCTCAAGCTCATGTGCCAGCGGCGCCAGAACTCCGTGATCGTCACCGAGGAATACGGCCTCGCGAAGTTCTCCGGCAACCGGAAACCCAGCATGCGGCCCAGGCCGATGGCCATGTCCGAGTAGCCCGAGAAATCGAAGAACAGCTGGAGCGTGTACCCGATCGCGCCCAGCCACGCCGTCGCGAACGTCATCTGGTCCGGGGGGACCTTGAAACACGCGTCCACCAGCGGGCCCAGCGAGTCCGCGATGATCGCCTTCTTGCACAGCCCCAGTGCGAACCTCGGGAAGCCCGCCGCGATGTCGTCGAGGCGATGGGAGCGCAACTGGGGCAGCTGGTCCGCGATCTCCCGGTACCGCACGATCGGGCCCGCCACCAGCTGCGGGAACATCGCGATGTACGCCGTGAACGCCACCGGGTTGCGCAGGGCCTGGCGCTCCCCGCGGTAGATGTCGACCACGTACGAGATGTGGTGGAACGTGTAGAACGAGATGCCGATCGGCACCACCAGGCTCGCCACCGGCACGCTGCCGCCGAACCAGTGGGCCACCGCCGCGATCTGCTGGGTGGCGAAGCCCGCGTACTTCCAGACCAGCAGCACCGCGACGTCCAGCGCCACCACCGCGATGAGGATCCGGCGCCGGCGGACGCCGTGGACGTCCCAGGGGCTGGGCGCCAGGAGGGGGCCGACCAGGAAGTTGACCACCATGCAGCCGAGCAGCAGGAACACGAACGCGCCCGCGCCGATCGTGTAGAACAGCAGGCTCGCCACCGCGATGATGCCGTTCCGCCAGCTCCGCGGGCACACCAGCACGGCGATGAGCACCGCCGGCATGAAGTACCACAGGAAGAGCGGCGAAACGAACGACATCGGGTCCCCTCGGTTTATCCGACGGTGACCTTAACCCGGCTGGGTGACCGGGGTCAGACCCGCCCGGCGGCACGACGGCGGCGCGCCACCTCCGCGAGCAGGACGCCCGCCGCCACCGAGGCGTTCAACGACTCGACGCCCGCCGCCATCGGGATCGACACCGTGGCGTCGCACGTCTCGCGGACCAGGCGGGACAGGCCGCGGCCCTCCGAGCCCAGGACGATGACCAGCGGGTCCGCCGCCAGCTCCAGCTCGTCGATGTCCACCGACCCGTCGGCGTCCAGGCCGACCAGCATCAGGCCCTCGTTCGCCCACGCCTTGAGCTGGCGCGTCAGGTTCGTCGCCACCGCGATCGGCAGCTTCGCCGCCGTGCCCGCGCTCGTGCGCCACGCCACCGCCGTCATGCCCGCGCTGCGCCGCTCCGGCAGCAGCACGCCCTGCGCCCCGAACGCGGCCGCCGAGCGGATCACCGCGCCCAGGTTGCGGGGATCCGTGACGCCGTCCAGCGCGACGAACAGCGGCGTCTGGCCCGAGTTGCGGGCCACCGCCATCAGGTCGTCCGGGTGGGCGTACTCGAACGGCGGGACCTGCAGGCCCAGGCCCTGGTGCATGGCCCGGTTCGTCTTGCGGTCCAGCTCCTCGCGCGGGATCTCGAGGATCGAGATGCCCTTGTCGCCGGCCAGCCGGACGGCCTCGTTGACGCGCTCGTCGATGTCGATGTTCAGCGCGACGTACAGCGCCGTGCCCGGGACGTCCGCGCGCAGCGCCTCGACCACCGGGTTGCGCCCGGCGATCAGCTCCGGCTTGTCGGCCTTCCGCTGCCGGGCCTGGTCGCGCTTGGTCTGGGCGTTCGCCTGGCGGTAGGCCTTGTGCCCGGGACGGTCCTCCGCCTTCGGGGTCGGCCCCTTGCCTTCGAGGGCCTTGCGGCGCTGACCGCCCGAGCCGACGACGGCACCCTTCTTGGTGCCCGCCTTGCGGATCGCGCCCTGGCGCCGCGAATTGCCTGCCATGGTGAAAGTTCCTTGCCTAGAAAGCGGTTCAGTCGGACTTCACAGTCCACTGAGGACCGTTGGGGGTGTCCTCCACCACGATGCCCGCCTGCGAGAGGCGGGCACGGGCGGCGTCCGCGCGGGCGAAGTCCTTCTCGGCCCGGGCCTGCTGGCGCTCGGCCAGCAGCCCTTCGACGATCCGGGCCAGCGCTTCCTGGGTGGGCGTGTCGGAACCGCCCGCCTCGGACCAGCGCGCGGACAGCGGGTCGAGGCCGAGCACGTCGGTCATCGCGCGGACGGCCGCGGCGAATTCGAGTGCCTTGGAGGTGTCGCCCGCGTCGAGGGCGGCGTTACCGTCCCGGACCGTGGTGTGGACCACGGCGAACGCCTGCGGGGTGGCGAGGTCGTCGTCGAGCGCGTTCGCGAACGCTTCGGGGATCGTGCCGATCGTCACTTCGCCCGACTGGGCGGCGCGGCGCAGGAACGTCTCGATCCGCCGGTAGCCCTGCGCGGCCTCGGAGACCGCCGCGTCGGAGTACTCGATCGTCGACCGGTAGTGCGGCTGGACCAGGTAGTACCGCAGCTCCGGGGCCCGGTAGCGGTCCAGCATCGCCGGGATCGACACGGTGTTGCCGAGCGACTTCGACATCTTCTCGCCCGACATGGTCACCCAGGCGTTGTGCAGCCAGAACCGCGCGAAGGCGTCGCCGGCCGCGTTCGACTGGGCGCGCTCGTTCTCGTGGTGCGGGAAGACCAGGTCGATGCCGCCGCCGTGGATGTCGAACTCCGCGCCGAGGTACGCCGTCGCCATCGCCGAGCACTCCAGGTGCCAGCCCGGCCGGCCCTGCCCCCACGGCGTCGGCCACGACGGCTCGCCCGGCTTCGCGCTCTTCCACATGGTGAAGTCGCGCGGGTCGCGCTTGCCGCGGGTCGGCGTCTCGCCCTGCTGGACGTCCTCGAGGACCTGGCCGGAGAGCTTGCCGTAGTCGTCGAACGACTTCACCGAGAAGTAGACGTCGCCGTCCGCGACGTAGCCGTGGCCGCTCTCGATGAGGCGCTCCATCAGCTCGACCATCTGGGTGACGTGCCCGGTCGCGCGCGGGTTGATCGACGGCGGCAGGCAGCCCAGCTGCTCGTACGCGGTCTCGAAGGCGCGCTCGTGCGTCGCGCCCCACTCCCACCAGGGCCGCTCGTTCTCGGCGGCCTTGGTCAGGATCTTGTCGTCGATGTCCGTGACGTTGCGGACCAGCAGCACGTCCAGTCCACTGTGGACGAGCCAGCGGCGCAGGACGTCGTAGTTCAGGACGCCGCGGACGTGCCCGATGTGCGGAACGCCCTGCACGGTGGCCCCGCACACGTAGATCGACGCCGTTCCGCTACGGACGGGGTGGAACTCCCGTACGCTCCGGGTCGCTGTGTCGAAAAGGTGGAGGGCCACCCTCAAAGGGTACGGGGTCGGGCGAGAGGAATATCTCTGGCCCTCAGCCGACGCCGTGGGTGCGCAACGCCGTGAGCAGGGCGTCCGGCCGCTCGGCCGTGGGCAGCGGGTCGACCAGCGCGAACTCGCAGCCCAGGGCGCGAGCGCCGCCATCGGCTTCCTCGCTGTCGCCGACCATCAGCGTCTCGGTCGCCGGGACGCCGAGCGACTCGACGGCCCTGCGGAAGATCTCCAGCTCCGGCTTGACCGCGCCGACCTCGAAGGACAGCACGAATGCGTCGACGTAGGCGTCCCACCCGCGGGCGGCGAAGGCCGGCCGGATGTCGAAGGCGATGTTGCTCAGCACGCCGACCTTCAGGCCCCGCTCGGCGGCGGCCTTGAGCGCGGCTTCGGTGTCCGGGTACGGCGTCCACTGGCTGGGATCGATGAGCCGGTCGTACAGCGCCTTCGCCTGCTCCACGCGCGGGACGCCGGATTTCTTGAGCACCTCGAGGTACACCTTCCGGTGCAGCTCGGGGTCGCGGTCCCGGTGGTGCCAGGCGTGCAGGTGCTCGGCGTCGAGCTCGACGACCTGCCCGACCGGGGCGGTCATCCGGCGCATCAGCTCGGCCTGCGCCTCGATGTCGAGCGGGTCACCGTTGTGGTTCGTCAGTTCGGTGAGCCAGGACTCGTCCTGCTCGAGCCGGAAGAGCGTGCCGGAGAAGTCGAACAACACCGCCCTGATCGTCATGCGGCCCAGCCTAGCGAGGCCGCGGGCGCAGACGTTCCGCCCGCGACCCGCATCACGTCACGCCGCGTAGCCGGTGACCTTGTCCGGGACGACCCGGACGACCACGCGCACGACCTCCGGCGGCTCGGTGCGGAAGTCCTTGCCGTCGTACTTGTGAGAGAGCTCGTTGATCAGCTCCCGGCCGCCTTCCTCGGTGATCTCGGCGCGGCCGCGGACCTCGACGTACTTGAGCGGGTCTTCGAGGTCGAAGACGGACAGCGAGACGCGCGGGTCGCGCTGCAGGTTCCGCTCCTTGAGCCGCCCGCGGACGGTCGCGAAGAGGACGGTGTCGCCGTCCCGCTTCGCCCAGACGACCGAGGTCTGCACCGAGCCGTCGGCGTTGATGGTGGCGACCACCGGGAAGTTGTTGCCGTCGAAGAGGGCCTTGGTGGCCTCGTTGAAAGTCACACCCATGGTCTGGACCCTATTTCACGTTGCCGGCGATCTTCTCGGTTTTCAGGCGCACGACCACCCGCTGGACATCGGCGCCCTCGGGCGGCGGGTCCTCGGCGAGGTACTTGTGGCTGAGCGTCCTGGGCAGCGTCTTGCCGGGGTCGGGGGTGATGGTGACGCGGCCGCGCAGCTGCGTGTGCCGGTAGGGGTTCTCGGCGTCGGTGATGGAGACGCTGATGCGGGGATCGCGCCGCAGGTTGCGGACCTTCCGCCGGTCCTCGGTCGCGCTGAAGACGAGCTCGCCGTCGTCGAGCCCGACCCAGACGACGGAGGTCTGCGGGCTCCCATCGGGATCGAGGGTGGCGACCGTGGCGAAGTTCTTCCCGTCGATCAGCGCGCGGACGTCGTCCGAGAGAGTGAGGGCCATATCACGCCGAACGGGCGCGGGTGGGGGCCTATTCCGCCGCCGGCAGCGGGCGTGCTGGCGCTCCTCGAAGGTCGCGAATGACTCTCAGTGTCAGGGTTGGTGGTGCCGTACTTGGTGCGGTTAGGGTCCGGTCTTGGTCATGTGGTGACTCGGAATGACGTTGCT